>NZ_JBFSUX010000044.1:0-40577 GCF_041467595.1 Vibrio sp. 10N.247.311.13
TCCAGCTAAATATCCGTTTAGATTCAAACAGTAATGCTTATCCGAACGGCATTGAACGATATCGTTGGGCTTCATTTATAAAACTTTAACCTTCAAAGTGTTACTCATCTGGCTGCTTGGTTCTAAGGTCTACATACGGCCAATAATGATGTCCAACACGAATCAACAATGTTGCCGCGGCCAAGATAAATGCCGCTAAAGATAACCAAACGATCAATACCGCATCGAGTTCTTTCATGCCCAAAGTGATGTAACGAGCAATCGCCATCATCGCGATATAGATTGGGTATCGCACTGGGATCTTACCGTTCATCACAAACTGCTGAACCATCGCCAACACTTCTAAATAGATAAACATCAGCAGAATGTCGGTCAATTGCACTCGGCGTTCAGCGAAGACATGCATGAACTCTTCGACCATCGCAAACAAGGTCGCGAGCGTGATCGCCACCAGCAATACCGCTTCCATAATGTGGAATACTTTTAAAAACGGCTTACTAAAAGATTTAGGTAAGTGAGAAGGCATAGTCATCTTCAAAAAATAATTAATCCAGTCTCTACAATAGCATGCATCAATATAAGTCGCGTACTGTCAAAGCACCGACTTTAGGCTAACGCCATCAACTCATCGGTAACCAACATTAAGAAGCAACGGTAAAAAGCAACAAATACAAAAATGGCCCCGCATTCACTGCAGAGCCATCTGTTTGTCTTTTACTTAGCGACTTCTTAGTGACTAATTAGCCTTAAAGCAGAATCAGGTAAGTTAAGAACACCACACACAGTCCGTAGATAAGCGGGTGTACTTCTTTGCGCTTACCTGCCACAACCATTGTGAATGCGTAGCTGATGAAGCCCATCGCCATACCGTTCGCTGGAGAGAAGCTTAGCACTGTGAACATGATGGTAAAGAAGGCTGCAATGCGTGACTCTTTCTTTTCCCAGTTGATCTGACCAAGACGACCTACCATGTAGATGCCGACTACTACCATCGCCGGTGCAACCATTGCAGCCGAGAAGATAGAGAAGATTGGGTATAGGAATAGCGAGATTAGGAACAGACCAGCCACCATGACTGCTGCCAAACCCGTTTTTGCACCTTGAGAAGAAGCGATGCCAGACTCAGAGAATGCAGTGATCGATGTGGTACCAAGAATTGAACCAATCACAGTACCGCCCGCATCTGCTACTAGAGCCGATTTCGCGTTTGGCACCTTGCCGTCTTTATCGATGATACCCGCATCACGGCCAACGCCGACAATGGTGCTCAAGCCATCAAAGAAATCGACAATCAAGAAGATAAGTACGATGAACAGTAAGTCGAACATTTTCTCTGGCGTGAAAGCAGAGAAATCGAAGATAGCGCCGAAGCTGCCAGCCATGCTTGGTGGCATAGCAATGAACTGCTCTGGGATTGGTGCGTTTGAAGTACCCATGAAGACGTCAGCAAGAATCGTCAACACAATAGCTGAAACGAACGAGATGAACGTTGCTAGCTTGATGTCGCGAACCATACAACCCAGTGCGATGAAGATGCTCACATAAGCGATGATCACTTTTGGATCGGAAATGTCGCCTAAGCCTACCAATACGAATGGGTTAGAAACGATGATGCCCGCATTCTTAAGACCTAAGAAAGCAATGAACAGTCCGAGAGACACGGTAATCGCCAACTTCAAATCTTCAGGAATCGATTCAATCATCGATTTACGAATATTGGTCAATGAGAACGCAAGGTATAAAATACCAGATAGGAAGATACCGAACAGCGCTTCATTCCAAAGCACGGCAACAGATCCACTTAACAGCAGACCTTTGAAAAAGCCGTTCATACTCATGCCCGGCGCTAGCATTACAGGGTAGTTGCCCCAAATGCCCATAATTAGGGTTGCGATTGCCGCAGACAGAGCCGTTGCAGTAAACACGGCACCTTTGTCCATGCCTGGAATATCACCCAAAATTGCTGGGTTAACCGCCAGAATGTAACTCATCGCCAAGAAAGTAATGAAACCCGCATACAGCTCAGTGCCAATCGTGGTTTTTCTTTCAGTGATTTTAAACATCGAATCAAGCGAGCCAGAGGTGTTCTGGGCTTTCAGGGTGGAATCGGTACTCACAACAAAACCTTTGCAATAAATTAAGAATTTGGTGATTCAAATGCTGTGAGAATAGAGAGGTCTCTACACTAAAAACTGTAGTCACCAAGGTAGGCTCGGTAGTAGAAACATCTAGTCTAGTAGGGTCTATTGGCCCTTCGAGATGATTTTTGCAGCGAGTTGTTGGGGATTTCGACAAGACAGAGACTTTGATGTGTAGCTAGCCTACATAAGAAGTCGATAACGCAGTAGAAATCACCAACAAACGCTGCCCGAAGGGTTCGGCTAAAATAGTTTTATGCTTTGTTAAGGAGTCTTTACTTAGAATGCTAGGTTACAAACTCCTTGCCGCGCCTAAAACGATTTTTTCTCGAACAAAACTCCATCGCGAAAGGTCAACAGACCCTAGATATATACAGCATTTAATCGTTTGCGCGGATTGTAAGGATTGAGATTAAAACTTCAACAAATTTTGTCCAGATCACATAAAAAAGTACCGATGACGAGTCATTACATTTATACAAAGATCCTTGAGAAGATCATTCGCTAATAAATAACGATCAAGCCAGTTGTTCTCAATCATCTAAATATGCTACTCTTCGCCTCCATTTTTCTGACCTAATTTTCACCAGTTGCTTCTATTAGTTTTACTCGTTATCTCTTTATAGACGTAACCAACGGCACAATTAGTAGATGCGCCATCGGAACAAAAATTAGAGTCAGTGCTATCTTTTAAAGTGTAGGTTTATTGCCTTCACTCAATCCAACCAACAGTGGAAATATACAGATGGGCAAAGGTACTCTTTACATCGTATCTGCACCTAGTGGCGCAGGTAAGTCGAGCTTGATCTCAGCAATGCTAGAAACCAATCCAACCTACGCAATGAAGGTATCTGTTTCACACACCACTCGCGGTATGCGCCCTGGTGAAGAAAATGGTGTTCACTACCACTTCGTAGAGAAGCATCATTTTGAAGACCTTATTACTAAAGGTGAATTCCTAGAGTACGCTGAAGTGTTCGGCAACTACTACGGTACTTCACGCGTTTGGATTGAAGAAAACCTAAACCGCGGTATCGATGTGTTCCTAGATATCGACTGGCAAGGTGCTCGTCAGATCCGTGAACAAATGCCTCAAGCGAAGAGTGTATTCATTCTTCCACCATCAAATGGTGAGCTAGAGCGTCGTTTGAATGTTCGCGGTCAAGACAGCGACGAAGTTATTGCGAAACGCATGAGCGAAGCAAAATCAGAGATTTCTCACTATGCAGAATATGATTATGTGATCGTGAATGACGACTTTGATGCAGCCCTAATGGACTTCAGAGCTATCATTCGTGCGGAACGCTTAAAAGAAGATAAGCAAGCAGCGAAATACAGCGGCATGCTTACTGCTTTATTAGCGGAATAATCTAGATCCCCTAGATTTTCTATTGAGATAAGTATACGGTGATCTAGAAAGTATCTAGTTAAACTTGTATACTTTCTCGTCATCAAAAATTTATTAGTTAATTACTATTTGGAGTCCTCATGGCACGCGTAACTGTTCAAGACGCTGTTGAAAAAGTTGGCAACCGTTTCGACCTAGTTCTTATTGCGGCTCGCCGCGCACGTCAAATGCAAACTGGCGGTAAAGATTCACTAGTGCCTGAAGAAAACGATAAGCCAACGGTTATCGCTCTTCGCGAAATCGAAGAAGGTCTTATCACTAAAGACGTACTAGATGCTCGTGAACGTCAAGAGCAACAAGAGCAAGAAGCGGCTGAACTTGCAGCAGTAAGCAGCATCGCTCACACTCGTTAAGAACGTCATTCGAACTAATTAACCTTCCGGGCCTTTAATTTGTATCTATTCGATAGCCTCAAAGACGTTGCCCAAGAATACCTAACAGAGCCTCAAATTGAGGCTCTGCGTCAATCTTATGTGGTAGCGAGAGACGCCCATGAAGGGCAAACCCGCTCAAGCGGTGAACCATACATTATCCACCCTGTAGCTGTTTCAAGAATCCTGGCAGAAATGCGTCTGGATATCGAAACCCTGCAAGCTGCTCTGCTTCATGATGTCATCGAAGACTGTGATGTCACTAAAGAAGATCTAGAGGAAAAATTTGGCAATACCGTTGCTGAATTGGTTGATGGTGTATCTAAGCTGGATAAGCTTAAATTTCGTGATCGCAAAGAAGCGCAAGCAGAGAACTTCCGCAAGATGGTTCTCGCCATGGTGCAAGACATCCGCGTTATCTTGATCAAATTAGCTGACCGTACTCACAACATGCGCACGCTTGGGGCACTTCGTCCTGACAAAAAGCGTCGTATTGCTCGTGAAACCCTAGAGATTTATTCTCCACTAGCTCACCGTCTTGGTATTCATAACATCAAGACCGAACTAGAAGAGCTGGGCTTTGAAGCCCTCTATCCTAACCGTTATCGCGTACTTAAAAACGTAGTGAAAGCTGCGCGTGGTAACCGTAAGGAAATGATCCAACGTATCCATAGCGAAATTGAAGGCCGCCTTGAAGAGGTCGGTTTGCCTGCTCGCGTACTTGGTCGTGAAAAAAACCTGTTCTCCATCTACAACAAGATGAAAACTAAAGAGCAGCGCTTCCACACCATTATGGACATCTACGCTTTCCGCGTCGTGGTTGATACCCCAGATACTTGTTATCGCGTACTTGGTCAGGCTCACAGCCTGTACAAGCCTCGCCCTGGCCGCATGAAAGATTACATTGCGGTACCAAAAGCCAACGGCTACCAATCTCTGCACACGTCAATGATCGGCCCTCACGGGGTGCCAGTTGAGGTTCAGATTCGTACTGAAGATATGGATCAAATGGCAGACAAAGGTGTCGCAGCGCACTGGTCTTACAAAGGCAATGGGGCACGTAGTAGCAACGGCACGACCGCACAGGTTAAAGCACAACGTTGGATGCAGAGCTTACTTGAGCTGCAACAAAGCGCAGGTAACTCATTCGAATTCATTGAAAACGTTAAGTCTGATCTGTTCCCAGATGAGATCTTTGTGTTCACGCCGAAAGGTCGCATTGTCGAACTTCCTGCGGGCGCAACAGCGGTCGATTTTGCTTACGCGGTACATACCGATGTCGGCAACATGTGTGTAGGTGCTCGTGTAGACATGAACCCTTACCCACTGAGCAAATCGCTGAAGAATGGCCAAACCATTGAGATCATCAGTGCTCCGGGCGCACGCCCAAATGCAGCATGGCTCAACTACGTGGTGACATCGCGTGCACGTACTAAGATCCGTCAGGTTCTGAAAACGATGCGTCGTGAAGAGTCGATCACGCTAGGCCGTCGTCTACTGAATCATGCACTTGGCGAACACTCTATTGGCGATATCGGCCAAGAGAATATCGACCACGTATTGTCTGATCTTCGCCTAGACAATGTTGAAGACTTACTGGCATCGATTGGTCTTGGTGAGCTGATGAGTATCGTTATTGCTCGTCGTCTACTGGGTGATGCTGACGAACTGACTGAAGTGGAAAACAACAGCGACACACCAAGGAAGAAATTGGCTATCCGTGGTGCTGAAGGTCTACTACTGACGTTCGCTAACTGTTGTCACCCAATTCCAGATGATCACATCATTGCCCATGTATCGCCAGGTCGTGGCCTTGTGGTTCACCGTGAAACGTGTCCAAACGTTCGTGGTTACCAGAAAGAACCAGACAAATACATGGCGGTTGAATGGTCTGACGATTACGACCAAGAGTTCACTGCTGAACTTCAGGTTGATCTGCAGAATCACCAAGGTGCACTGGCTGAGTTAACTAACGTTATCTCGAAAACAGGCTCGAACATTCACGGTATTTCAACTGAAGAACGTGATGGACGCCTGTACACAGTGACTATCTTGCTGACCACCAAAGATCGTGTTCATCTTGCAAGTATTATGAAAAAGCTACGTGTGATGCCACACGCGCTGAAAGTAAGACGTCGTAAGAACTAACGTTTAAACTTGATAATAGTTTTGCCAAGAATTTAAATCCCCTTAATGCTTTATCGCTTAAGGGGATTTTTATAACCGTAATCCTAGTATTTACCGCGCTCCCTCCCATTCCTGCCTGTACAAAAATCCAGTAAAATGCTTGAATAGATCATCTCTCTTACGTTTATGAGCCTTGTTATGTCACAGCTTTTATCTGCTATCCCTCTCAACTCTTTATCTGGAGTCGGCGCTAAAGTCGCAGAGAAACTAGAGAAGGTTGGGCTTAACAATGTACAAGACCTGCTATTTCACCTGCCTTTGCGCTACGAAGATCGAACGCGTATCTATCCAATCGTAAAACTGCATGCTGGTTTATGGGCAGCAGTGCAAGGCAAGGTAATGCACGTCGATACCATTTTCGGTAAACGTAAGATGCTCGCAGTAAAGATCAGTGATGGTAATGGCACTATTACACTGCGTTTTTTCAACTTCACTGCAGGCATGAAGAATAACTTTGCCGAAGGCAAACAAGTGCATGCTTATGGTGAGATCAAGCGCGGTAATATGGGGCTTGAGATCGTCCACCCTGACTACAAATTCTTTGCGCCGAGGCAACAGCCAGACGTTGAAGCCAATCTGACTCCGGTGTACCCAACCACCGAAGGGCTAAGACAAGTCACGCTGCGTAATCTTACCGATCAAGCCTTAGAGCTAATCGACAAGGCCGCAGTTAACGAGCTTCTCCCATCAGGTTTATACGACCACCAAATTACCCTCGCACAAGCACTGCATACCATTCACAGGCCGCCCCCGGGCATTGACCTAGAGCTGTTTGATGAAGGCAAGCACCCTGCGCAACTGCGCCTAATTATGGAAGAGTTACTGGCTCAAAACCTGTCTATGTTGTCTGTTCGTAGCAAAGGGCAGCAAGACAAGGCAATGCCTTTTCCTCCAGTAAACACCCTTAAAGATAAGCTACTGGCTCAGCTGCCGTTTTCACCAACCAATGCCCAAGCACGAGTGACCAAAGAGATCGAAGCTGACTTGGAAAAGCCGCATCCTATGATGCGTTTAGTGCAAGGTGATGTGGGCTCTGGTAAAACCTTAGTCGCCGCACTGGCAGCCGTTCGCGCACTCGAACATGGTCAGCAAGTAGCACTTATGGCACCCACTGAACTACTCGCAGAACAACACGCGATTAACTTTGCCAACTGGTTTGAGGCAATGGGTATTCAAGTTGGATGGCTAGCAGGTAAGCTCAAAGGCAAAGCTCGTGAAACTGAACTAACACGTATTGCCAGTGGCGAAGCGCAAATGGTGGTCGGTACTCATGCCCTGTTCCAAGAGCATGTCGAGTTCAAAAACCTTGGTTTAGTGATCATTGATGAGCAACACCGATTTGGTGTCCACCAGCGATTAGAGCTACGTGAGAAAGGCGCAAAGCAAGGCTACTACCCACATCAGTTGGTCATGACCGCTACCCCAATCCCACGAACGTTAGCAATGACGGCCTATGCCGACCTCGAAACTTCGATTATTGATGAACTGCCACCGGGACGAACCCCAATTCAAACCGTGGCAATTCCTGATACCAAGCGCGATGACATTGTTGAACGTGTGAAAAATGCGTGTCTCAATGAAGGCAAACAAGCCTACTGGGTATGTACGCTGATTGATGAATCGGAAGTACTGGAAGCTCAAGCTGCAGCTGATACAGCAGAAGAGCTACAACGCAAACTGCCTGACGTAAAAATTGGTTTAGTCCATGGCCGTATGAAACCCGCCGAGAAACAAGCGGTGATGCGAGAGTTCAAAGAGAACAAGCTGCATCTATTGGTTGCGACAACCGTGATTGAAGTTGGTGTGGATGTTCCGAATTCGAGCTTAATGATCATCGAGAACCCAGAACGTCTTGGCCTAGCGCAACTGCACCAACTGCGTGGCCGTGTCGGCCGAGGTTCGGTCGCAAGTCATTGTGTATTGTTGTATCACTCTCCGCTGTCTAAAACCGCTCAGAAACGCCTAGGTGTGCTACGTGAAAGTAACGATGGCTTTGTGATTGCACAGCGCGACTTAGAAATCCGTGGCCCCGGTGAATTGCTCGGTACCAAACAAACTGGCTTGGCTGATTTCAAGATCGCCGATCTAATTCGTGACCAACGTTTGATACCTGAAGTGCAGCGTATTGCGCGTCATATTCACGATAGCTACCCAGACAATGCTAAGGCGATCATCAACCGTTGGTTGGGTGAACGCGATGTTTACTCTAAGGCGTAGTTAACACTAAGGCATAGTTAACACTGAGACCGTATTCAAACGTAAAAAAGGCTTCCTCAAGGAAGCCTTTTTAGTGTGCGTTACTTTCATCAAGCAAGAGCGAGATTCCCTATTCGCTCGTTCCTCACGATAGGGAATGACGATCAAAGTAAACTTTCATCATCAAAGTCCATGGTTAGCAATTCGTCATCCTCGGAGAGGGAAGAATGACCGAGTCGGGGATCTCTTAACCGTTCCCCGAACCGAACTTATCGTCATCAAACGGACCGATGATAACTAAGGCTTAACCGGGAAACTGATCTGCGCTTTTAAGCCACCTTCACTGCGGTTATTGACCACAACAGCACCTTGATGCTGGCTAACGATACGTTTCACAATTGCTAAGCCCAAGCCCGTTCCTTCGCTACCACGAGCCGTGTCACCACGCGTGAAAGGTTCAAACAGCTTTCCGATCTGGTCTTGTGGAATACCCGGCCCGTTATCTTCTACCGTCACCCAAGCAAGCTTGTTATCCGCCGTCATACCAGTTGATACCTTGACCCAACCATTACCGTAACGCAGCGCATTCACCACCAAGTTGCTCACAGCACGCTTCATTGCGATCGGGTTGCCCAACGCAGGTTTCATGGTTTCTGGAATATCGGTTTCAATCTGGACCTCATAGCCACCTTCAGAGCTAGAGACTTCTCGCGCAATATCATCGACAAACACCGCTTGGAATGAGTCTCTGTCAACAGGCTTTAGGTAATCCATGAACTGACTGATGATCTCGTTACACTCTTCGGTATCACTGATGATGCCTTCCGCCAAATAGCTGTCTTCTGGCGACATCATCTCGGTTGCTAAGCGAATACGCGTTAACGGAGTACGTAAATCATGGCTGATACCCGCCATCAACAAGGCGCGGTCTTCTTCTAGCTCTTGGATGCCTTTCGACATCTGGTTAAAGGCTCGAGTTACCGAGCGAATCTCTTGTGCGCCTTGAACTGGCAATGGCGGTGGAATATCACCTCGCCCGACACCTTGCGCCGCTTTCTCTAGCGCGATCAACGGACGGTTTTGCAATCGGATAAACAGCCAACCACCTGCGACAATCAACAGCGCCATGATCAGACTGTTACGAAACAGTGGTGCAAAATCCTCTTCTTGCAGCTCTGATAACGGAATACGAATTAAAGAGTTGGGTAACTGCGCAATGTCCATCCAAAGCACATAGCTCTCTTTACCCAAGATCAGCCGCACTTCAGTTTCAGAACCCAGCTCCTTGGTCATCTCCTCACTCATCAGGTCGATTGCGACCGCATGGTAATACTCACCCGCCGCTTCGCTGCCCTTGGCGTGAACGGTTACCCCGAGCTGTTCAAGCACACGCTGACGCAATGGCGCATCGATCTCGATATCACTGCCTTGGTCCAATACCAGGTTTAGCTCGTGAGCCAAAATCTTATTAAACTGCTGCAAACTTGGCATCAACGCATAGTTAAACACCGCGTAATAAGAAAAAATTTGGCTAGCGACCAATAGCGTTAAGAAAAGCACTATCGACTGAGTAAAGGAGCTACGTATACGCATGGGGTACCCGAGATGTAGAAAGATAAAGAAAGTGTTATATGACTATAACTCTAAACCATTGTGCTGAATAGAAAACGGGCCATCGCATATTAATGAGATGACCCGTAAGATTCACAGAATCGATAAAGCTACTGTAGAGCTTATTAAGCTGAATTACACAGCTTTGCCATCTGGAACGAATACATAACCCAAGCCCCACACCGTTTGGATGTAGCGAGGTTTGCTTGGATCTTCTTCAACTAGACGACGCAGACGTGAAATCTGAACATCGATAGAACGTTCCATTGCTGAATACTCACGGCCACGAGCCATGTTCATCAGCTTATCGCGAGACATTGGCTCACGAGCATTCGTTACCAAGGACTTAAGAACCGCAAATTCACCCGAAGTAAGCGGCATTGGCTCTTCACCGCGGAACATTTCGCGAGTACCTAAGTTCAAGCGGAACTCACCAAACTCAACCACAGACTCTTCTGTGCTTGGTGCGCCCGGCGCTTCAATGACTTGGCGACGCAGTACAGCTTTAATACGAGCAAGCAGTTCACGTGGATTAAATGGTTTTGGCAGGTAATCATCAGCACCCACTTCCAAGCCCACAATGCGATCCACTTCATCACCCTTTGCAGTAAGCATCAGGATTGGTAGCGAGTTGTTTGCGTTTCGTAGACGACGACAGATCGATAGACCATCTTCGCCCGGCAACATTAAATCCAATACCATCAAGTGAAAATTTTCACGGGTTAACAGGCGGTCCATCTGCTCACTGTTTGCCACGCTACGCACTTGAAAGCCCTGCTCTGACAGATAGCGCTCTAACAGTGCACGTAAACGAGCATCGTCATCGACCACTAAAATTTTGTAGTTTTCTTGCATGTAATGGTTCCACCTATTAAAGCTTAAACCTAAGGTTAAGCATTCTTGGTAAATTGTATATTGGTATAAGACATTAAAAATGTAACATTATTGGAGAAAAAGTCGCCTAAATAATTGTTAACGTATGTTGCCTTTCTATATATTCTATCTTAGATCATCATTTCATTAAGTCAGATTTATGAAAACCAAACTTATTACTCGAGAAGGTTATAACAAGCTCAAAGCAGAACATGACCACTTATGGCACGAGAAACGCCCTGAAATTACTAAGATAGTCACTTGGGCGGCAAGCCTTGGAGATCGCTCAGAAAACGCAGATTACACCTTCAATAAGCGTCTACTTCGTCAGATCGATCGCCGAGTGCGTTTTTTAAGAAAGTTCCTACCTGATGTCACGATCGTTGATTACTCGCCACAACAAGAAGGTAAGGTGTTTTTCGGTGCTTGGGTCGAAATTGAGAATGATGATGGGGAAATTAAGAAGTTTCGAATTGTCGGCCCAGAAGAGATCTACGGCGATGCTAAAGGCTATATCTCTATCGACTCACCAATGGCTAGAGCTCTGCTCAAGAAAGAAGTAGATGACGAGTTTACGGTAAAAACACCGGAAGGCGACAAAGAGTGGTTCATTAACTCGATTCGCTACGCAGACAACGAATAACCAAACTTAATAAACACTTAGCGATAAACTGAGTGTTCAGCAAACCCAAACTCCAGATAAAAGAAAACCCCGCAAGGCTTTCGCCTAGCGGGGTTAAGTCTCTATCGCAGCAATCCGGCTACTGTTTATCTCTTCGAGATAAGGTGCTCCCTGCATCTTTCCTTGATAGTGGCTAAATCCTTTAACCAATTTCCTTTTTGTTCATCGCCATCCTAGCGGTGTCCATTCTAGCCTGTCATCCTGACTGGCGAATCTCATCCAGAGATTATCACTTCCTTGCTGACCACTCATCCTAAGTAATCAAATCTTCATCCTGAAGATACCTAGTCCATTAGGCTTTTTCCTGTTCCTGCCAACTCCCTGTCGACAAGTTAAATATTACGGCAAATGGCCGTGTTTCCTAGATAGTCTTAAAAAACATTTCAGGTGAGAAATACGCCCACAAACACACAATCAAATAAAATCAGCAACTTAGTGTAACATCAAGACGATTTCATCGGTCTAAAGCGACTTAGTCTCACATCACTTGTAAGAGATCTCGCACAAAGCGGGTATCACAAACGGAAATTCGACTTCTGACAGGATAATTACACAGTCATAGCTAGAAAAAGCGTACGCTCACCCCCATGTATTTGTCACGATATTAAATAAGAGATTCATCGGATGAGCCAAGCTATCTGTCGACTGATTGCTGAAGAACTGAATGTTCGTTCAGAGCAAGTCATCGCCGCAGTCAACCTAATTGACGACGGTAACACCGTTCCCTTTATTGCCCGCTACCGTAAAGAAGTTACGGGTGGCTTAGACGATACCCAACTACGTAACCTTGATAGCCGCCTTTCATACCTTCGCGAGCTAGACGATCGTCGCCAAACGATTCTTAAGTCGATTCAAGACCAAGGAAAACTCACGCCAGAACTCGAGCGTGATATCACTCAAGCAGACAGCAAGACTCGCCTAGAAGATTTATACCTGCCATACAAACCAAAGCGCCGTACTAAAGGCCAGATCGCGATTGAAGCGGGCTTAGAACCACTTGCCGACACACTGTGGAATGAACCACAGCACGATCCAGAAACGGAAGCGGCGAACTTCATCAGCAACGATAAAGGCATTGCCGATACCAAAGCTGCTCTCGATGGTGCTCGTGCGATCATCATGGAACGCATTGCGGAAGACGCAAACCTACTAGAAAAGATTCGCCAACACCTAACACGCAACTCAGAGCTAGTCGCTCGTGTAGTGACAGGTAAAGAGCAAGAAGGCGAGAAGTTCAAAGACTACTTCGAGCACAACGAAACACTCAGCAAAGTGCCGTCTCACCGTGCACTTGCCATGCTGCGTGGCCGCAATGAAGGCTTCCTAACACTGGCGATGAATGCCGATCCTGAGCAAGAAGAAGGTGTACGTGGTTCATACTGTGAGAACATTATCTCTGATCACTACGGCATTACTCTGAGCTGTGCTCCTGCGGACGTGTGGCGTAAGCAAGTGATCAGCTGGGCATGGCGCATCAAGGTTTCTATGCACATGGAAACTGAATTGATGGGCGCAATGAAAGAGCGTGCAGAGATCGAAGCGATTGAAGTATTCGCAACCAACCTAAAAGACCTACTCATGGCAGCGCCAGCTGGTCCTCGAGCAACCTTAGGCTTGGACCCAGGTTTACGTACCGGTTCGAAAATCGCTGTCGTGGATTCAACCGGTAAGGTTTTGGCAACAGAAACTATTTACCCTCACCCACCTCAAAAGCAATACGACAAATCGGCACACGTGGTTGAGCAGATGGTTCGTCAATTCAATGTTGATTTGATTGCGATTGGTAACGGTACGGCTTCACGCGAAACCGACAGCTTTGTGGCTGACGTAATTAAACGCGGCAACCTAAAAGCGCAAAAGATCATTGTTAGCGAAGCGGGCGCATCGGTGTATTCCGCGTCTGAACTAGCTGCAAAAGAGTTCCCGAACATGGATGTATCAATTCGTGGTGCGGTGTCTATTGCTCGTCGTCTGCAAGATCCACTGGCAGAGCTAGTGAAGATTGACCCTAAATCGATCGGTGTGGGCCAATACCAACACGATGTGAGCCAAACTATGCTCGCTAAGCGCCTAGATGCGATTGTCGAAGACTGTGTAAACGCCGTAGGCGTTGATGTGAATACAGCGTCTGCCGCGCTACTTACTCGCGTAGCCGGCCTTTCTAGCACTATCGCTCAGAACATCGTGGATTTCCGTGACGAGAATGGTCGTTTTGAAGCGCGCACTACGTTGAAGAAAGTGGCTCGCTTAGGGCCAAAAGCCTTTGAACAGTGTGCTGGTTTCCTACGTATTATGGATGGTAAGAACCCGTTAGATGCATCATCGGTTCACCCAGAAGCTTACCCAGTAGTGAAAAGCATCGCTGAGAAAAACCACAAAGACATCAAATCTCTGGTGGGTAACACAGACTTCTTACGTGGCTTACACGCCATCGATTACACCAATGAGAACTTCGGTGTACCAACGGTCAGCGACATCATCAAAGAGCTCGATAAACCGGGCCGTGACCCTCGCCCTGAATTTAAGACTGCAACCTTCGCCGATGGCGTAAACAGTGTTTCAGATCTAGAACCGGGCATGATTTTAGAAGGTGTGGTATCGAACGTGGCTAACTTTGGTGCCTTCGTTGATATTGGTGTTCACCAAGATGGCTTAGTGCATATTTCAGCGCTCACCGATCGCTTTGTCTCTGACCCACGTGAAGTGGTTAAAGCGGGCGACATCGTGAAAGTGAAGGTGATGGAAGTGGATGTTCAGCGTAAACGTATTGCACTAAGCATGCGTATGAAGGACGAGCCTGGACAAGACAACCGTGCTCAACGTTCAAGTGCACCTCGTACACAAAACCGCTCGAATCAAAACTCGCAAGGTGGCCAACGCCGTCGTGAAGAGCCGCAACAAAACGCTGCAATGGGTGGTGCATTCGCAGCTGCTTTTGCTAAAGCGAAAAAATAATCCAATAGCGCATTTGAAAAACAGATTCGCCTAAAACAGAAAACCTGCATCCCTTAGGGTATGCAGGTTTTTTTATTATGTGTTCAAAAGAGACATCGAAGCTTGGTTGTATTCTTCGTGTTTATACTCAAAATAATTGGAGTTGCAGCTAGGCAACCTTTTCCCTACAAAGGAATGAAGTTCAGCCCTATGAGCATAGGGGTTCTATGTGATTAGGGTGAACTTACGCAGTTAACAACGCTGCAGCTTCAAGTATGAAGAGTATAATTATAATACGACCAACATCTCTGACGGAGCATGAGGCGCAACAGCATGACCATAATGATACTTTATGACCTTACGTCGTTTCTCCATCTGTCCTTCCTGAATCGCCGCATCTAAAACATGCTTTGGCAGGCGGAAACGCATGGTATAACCTTTGCCTTGATCAGCACTGTATGTTTTCAGTGCCAATAAGCTGAACAGCCGATCAAAAGGGTCTTGTGGCTCTTCTTGGCTAACCGAATTGGCCTCTGACTCGTTCTCCATTTCATAACCTGGATGGTCTGAAGGATCCCAAGCCGACTGCTGCCTTCGTTTATCGTCTGATTTTACCTTACGCTCTGCATTGGTTCTCGCCAATGCTACTGCGGGAGCAACAGGCTCTCGGACTCTATTATCACGCGCAACTTGCTCTGTTTGCACATTAACGGACGGGGCGATTAGTGGCACACTCACTGCAGTTGCAGGTGACACAATCATCGCGAACTCTCCTCAAGAATCGCCCATCGTTTTTGCTATAACGCTGTTGTACTGTGAGTCAGCACAACAGGCATAGCCCAACTTACCGCAATCAGCTCAGGAGAGAGTTAGGTCTGAGTATCAAGCAACACGTTGGTGTTATACCAATCGTAGTAAATAACTGATCATCCTAGCTTGTTAAAATGCTCGATAACGGCGTTAAATTTTTTGATTGTAGAATAACTACTTATCGAAACTACTTGTCAAAAAAAAGCTGCCTTGTTCTCAAGCCTTTTACCTACGCTATTTTTGAACACTTACTTACTGTGATTGGTATTAGCTTATATATCGACCAAGCCGGATATATATTTAGCAATTATTTTTGTGCGAAGCTGACAAGCTCACTGCAAAAGGCATCCGCTTCGGTCATAAACGGTGCATGCGAAGACTGGGTAAATATGTATTGCTCGGTATGAGGCAAGGCTGTGCCTAAGTCTTTCGCAACCTTGATTGGCACCAATCCATCTAATCGACCATACAAGCGTAGCATTGGTACTGAAATCTCAGGCAGTTGTTCACGCAGATCGACATCCGACAGCATCTTTAATCCTGCCAATAATGAGTCAGGGTTCGGCAACGGGCGAGACAGCACCGCTTGCTTGAGTTGTTTTACATCTTGCCTTGCTGAAGGGCTGCCCATGGCTTGCAATGCCATAAAGCGTTCGATGGTGGTTTGGAAATCTTCAACCAGTTGCTCGGTGAATGCGCTTAATACGTTGGGCTGAATGCCTCGCCATAACACGGGCTCTTTTGCAGCGGCGAATTTGGGAGAACTGGCGACAGTCACCAGCTTGCTCACGTAATCTGAGTGATGGAGAGCCATGTGCGTTGCGACCAAGCCTCCAAGTGACCAACCCACCCAAATCGCTTGCTTTGGTGCTTCGGCCAAAAGCTGCTGAGCAATCTCTTCAAGATCTTGAGCGTGGCAGTGCGCGCTGTGTCCATACCCTGGTAAATCGACAACATGCACTCGAAAATCAGCTTGTAATGCATTAACGGTTTGTTGCCATACCGCACCGTTCATTCCCCAGCCGTGAACCAGTACTAAATCAGGCCCTTGCCCAGAAACATGCCAATATAACGCGTCACTCATTCTCAATATTCCCTACTTTTTCCATCAGCGATAATCCGCGCTTTTCAGTATGGTGAGCAAAAGGAACACCATAACCCAAAAGCATCACGAGCTATGTTATCCGATTGGCTACAAAAACACACACCACGTCTGGTCACACCTCAATGCCACCTGTGCAAACTTGATAAACTGCCCAGTGATACACATCCTCGATGGTGTAATTCTTGTCTCAAACTCTTTCAGCCAGTACCACGCTGCCAACGATGTGGTTTAAAAACACTGCTCACAGTAGAGCAGTGCGGACAGTGCTTATCTCAACCTCCACCTTGGCATCGCCTCTACTGTGTCGGCGATTACACCTTCCCTACAGCAGGTTACATTCAGCAAATGAAGTACGCTGATAAGTTTTGGTTTGCACGTGATCTATCTAAGCTATTGGCATCACGTATCGAATATCCTGCTCCGCTGATCACCAGCGTGCCGCTGCATTGGCGTCGATATACTCATCGCGGCTTTAATCAAAGTAAGCTGCTAGCCGACTACACGGCTCAAGAGCTTGGCGTTGAAAGTGATGTGCTCTTTCGTCGAATTCGCTCAACGGCTTCACAGCAGGGGCTGACTAAATCCGTACGATTACACAATCTAAAGAGCGCTTTTGCGCTGCGAAAACAAGACGTTCAAGGAACTATCCCCTCTCACGTCGCGATAATTGATGATGTTGTAACCACCGGCAGTACTGTGTATCAATTATGCCAATTACTACTTGAAGTGGACGTTAAAAGGATTGATATTTACTGCATCTGCCGCACTCCTGAGCCCTCTGGATAAAAGCTGTGAATCACTACTTGTACAGCAATCCAACAAAAAAGGGCTGAATTACAAATCTGACAGGAGTAGAATGGCGCTAATAACCTACAAATCTACTCAGGTATTCGTCGTGTCAAATATTACTATTACAGAAACAGCTCAAACTCACTTTGCCAATCTGCTGTCACAGCAGCCTGAAGGTACAAACATTCGTGTGTTCGTGGTAAACCCAGGCACACAAAACGCTGAGTGTGGTGTTTCTTACTGCCCAACAGATGCTATCGAAGCGTCTGACACAGAGCTTAAATTCGAAGCTTTCTCTGCATACGTAGATGAGCTAAGCCTACCGTTCCTAGATGAAGCTGAAATTGACTTCGTTACTGACAAAATGGGCTCTCAGCTAACGCTTAAAGCACCAAACGCTAAGATGCGTAAAGTCGCAGACGATGCACCACTTCTAGAACGTGTTGAATACGCAATTCAAACACAAGTTAACCCACAACTTGCTGGTCACGGCGGTCACGTTAGCTTGGTAGAAATCACTGAAGACGGCGCAGCTATTGTAGCATTCGGTGGTGGTTGTAACGGTTGTTCTATGGTTGATGTAACGCTAAAAGAAGGCATCGAGAAAGAACTTCTTCAACAGTTTGAAGGTGAACTGACTGCTGTTCGTGATGCAACTGAGCACGATCGTGGTGAGCACTCTTACTACTAATCACTGATTTAGTGTTAGTTGTTATTTGAAAGGTTGATGCGCAAGCATCAACCTTTTTTGTTATGTGGATAAGCAAGTTAGGACTATCGCGTTCTCTCTATACTCTTTTGCTATACAACCATATTTTCACCTCGTTACCATCTTGAGTAAGGTATTCAAGTGATCGTAATCGATTCCTGCTTCAATAATTTTCGGATATGAAAACTCGGATCTAGGAACTCAAGGTCATTTCCCCTATATTAGAATGACTTTATAAGAAAGAATTCCAATGAGCTAAGGAGCGAGCGCAATGACGAAAAGGACCAAGCCAGAGATTTTGGCTAAACAAACTGTCGCTCAATCAAGACTATTCTCTATCGAGTCTCTCGACTTACGCTTTTCAAACGGCGAAGAGCGCACTTACGAACGCATGAAGCCCAGCGGGCGCAACGCAGTGATGATGGTTCCTATTACTGAGCAAGGCGATATTCTATTAGTACGTGAATATGCAGCGGGAACTGAACGCTACGAACTTGGCTTTCCAAAAGGGCTGATTGATCCAGGTGAGCAGCCAAACGAAGCCGCCGTTCGCGAACTCAAAGAAGAGATAGGCTTCGGTGCCAACAAGCTTACTCCGCTGAAGGAAGTGATCCTTGCACCCTCTTACTTCTCTAGCAAAATGACGCTGTTTATTGCAGAAGACCTCTACCCAGAAAAGCTAGAAGGTGATGAGCCAGAGCCTCTCGATATTGTGCGCTGGCCACTTGCTCAAGCCGAAGAACTGTTAACACATCTCGATTTCTGTGAGGCTCGGAGTATTACAGCCCTGCTTTTAAGCCTTCGTGTATTAAACAATAACTAGAACATTCAGGCTCGCTCTAAGAGTAAGAGAACATTTATGCCAATAACAAAAGATTTGTCTCACCTCCTACCCTCTGTCATTGAGATTGCTCGCTCTGCTGGTCAACTCATCTTAGAGATCTACGAGAAAAAGGATTACGAAGAGTTCATTAAGAGTGATGACACTCCAGTAACCAGTGCCGATCTTGCAGCACATAAGCTGATATTAAAAAAACTCAGTGAATTGACGCCTGATATTCCCGTATTATCCGAAGAAGACGCCGACATCAGCCTAGAGCAACGCTCTCAATGGGATCGCTACTGGTTAGTTGACCCACTGGACGGCACCCAGGAGTTCATCGCACGAAGTGGTGATTTCGCGACAATTATCGCCCTAATCGAGCATAACAAGCCAGTGATGGGCGTGGTATACGCACCCGTTTCAGGTGTGAGCTATTACGCTTACAGTGGCAAAGGCGCTTGGAAGATCCCAGACCTTAATGACAGCGTGAAAATCAAAACGCATCGTCACGAGCTGCCAAACCAGTCAATCGCCATGGCGATCAGCCGTCGCCAGGACATCAATCGCATCACTAGCCGTATGAGCTCAGCATGGAATTATGATTTGGTTCCTCTAGGCTCAGCAGCGCTTAAGGCCTGTTTAGTCGCAGAAGGCGCTGTGGATTGTTATCTGCGCCTTGGACCAACCGGAGAGTGGGATACCGCCGCAACGCAGTGCATTGTTGAAGAAGCTGGCGGACGTATCTTAAGTACTCAACTAGAACCGCTTTCGTACAATGAAAGAGAAACGCTAGAAAACCCGAACTTCATTGTACTCGGTGATGCAGATTTACCGTGGGTAGAAATTTTGCAAGGCAAAGACTAGGCGAGTTTGCTCCCTTTAACTGTCAGATATCCTCTAGATTCTCAGAACAAACAAAACGGGCACCTCAGTGAGGTGCCCGTTTTTTATATCTCGTAATTTAGTGACCCTTAGCCGTTTAGCTAAAAACGACCTTGATAAGTAAACTGGTACTTACCTTGGCTATCAGGATTACCCAACCATTTAAGCTGATTTTGCATCGTTGGCGGGAATTCAACACCCGGTTTAAACCACGCTGCAGATGTGTAGCGCTGGTTAGATGTTAGACTCGCTGAGAACTCACTGTCTACTTGAGTGCTCTTCTGAACGCCTTTGGCTGCAATTGTACTGTCTTCACAGGTTATGTCCGCAATCACAGGACCAAGGTCTAATGAACCAACAGGTGAATCGACTGCAGCACCAGACCAAGCCACAGTACCTTCACCAGACTGACACCAAGGTTGAGCATGAACCGCATGCTTGATCGTCAGCTCAACCTTTCCACCAATTGAAACCGGGACTGGAATGGCTGGGGCGTATTTCATCACGTTCATAGCAGGCATTGAGGCCACTAAGTTCTCTGCATACGCGCCACTCATGCTGTACCCGACACGCCCTTTACCTGACAAGTTCATGTCGCTGTTACGACCAAAACGAACCGCCAGTTCTGCTTTGGCTTGAAATAGCTTAGAAAACTGGAAGTCCCACTGCACTGAACCGTAATTAACACGCTGCCAGGCGATATTATTGGCGCTGCCCTGCCAAACCGTTCCTTCAACACCTTCAATATTCAAGCCACGCACAGCCGGTGCATGTTTGAGTACAAAAGAGGCCGGTAGATGCAGCAACAAGCTGACCGAGAAAAAGACGATAAAGATGCTACTGAAGAGCAGGCCATACTTAAAAGATAAACCGCGTTTCACATTAACCTCGTTTAAACTGTAGTCGGTTGACCTCAATAACCCCTGGGTTATCGGAGCGATCAATGTCCATAAACTCTACTTCGACACCCTGCTTCTCTTTCAAGTATGTCAGCCAATCTAAGAACTGATTAAAAGGCACAGGTTTCACCCACACTTGCAACATTTCGCCACGTGGTTGCACGCGTATTAGCTCGATATTAAAGCGACGCATAGAAGCTGGTACAGATTGATTCAGAGGTTGACTGGCACTAATGCCGCCACTGCCTCGTAGTTCAACCACTTCATTGGCTTTATTGGTTACCCAAGCCAGTAGTTGCTTCTCGCTTTGAATGCGGGTCTGCGCAAGTTCAGCTCGCTGACTGAGTGGCTGGATTAGCCCCCAATAAACGACACCGACCACCAATAAAATTGAGCAACCAATCACTAATCGTTGCTCTCTTTGACTTATTGAAGTCCACCACGCTTGGAGTGGCTCAATCATATTTCTCATCACTGATCTCCTTACGCAGTTTATTGACGGGGTTTAAGGGTAAAGCTACCAAATACGGCATCACCATTACGATTCAATGGCCCTTGCTCAACGGTAAACTTCTCTTCAAGTTTCACTCGCGCAGTCTCGAAATATTGGAAGTCAGTACTTTTCGCTTCCAATCTCACCTCTGAGCGGTTGCCGTCGTAGCGAATACTATTCACTTCGATGGCTTTCACTTGTCCTAAAGTTTCTGGCAGTAACGCTAGCCATCCAAGTAAGGAATCACCATCACCCGAGCCACCATACTTCTTAGCTTCGTCGTTCATCTGGCGCTTAAGGTAGCTGACCGTCGGAATACGTTGCTTGCCCGGAAGTACGCTTCTAAAAATACGTTCACTCTCCGTTCGGTACGCTTCGGCTTGTGCTTCGTACTGCTGAACCTTTAAGGCTTGCTGAGTGACGATCACCGCCACCAGCAAACAAGCTGCGATCGCTACTTTTTGCCATACACGCCAGTACTTACTGAATGAAGATTTGGTTTTAAAGGTGCCCGTCAGTAAGTTTACGCCACTTGTAATGGCTTGTTGGCTCAGTAAAGACATCACCAGTTCAGCAGGTTTAGCTTGCCACTCAATGCCACTTTGCAGTTGAACGTCATCACTTGGCAGTGCGGTGTAGCTAAAAATCGTTGGTGATTGCTCTTCGTCATCTAAGGCAACCCAATCGCTTTGTAAGAACATCGCTAGCCACGCCTCATTGATCGACACTGCTTGATAGTTGCTTTGACGCAATAACCAATGTTGGTCGATCTGCAGCGCACTGATGCCCTGATCTTCTAAAGGCAACGCTAAGGTATCAGGCAATACTTTACGAAAGATAATGTTCGCTTCGCGGAAAGTATCCAGCGCCTGCTTAAGCCAATCACGTTCCACACCACACACTGTCGCGTGCGTTGCGTCTTTCTCTAAAATAGTCAGGTGTAAGTCTTCGATATCTTGTGCGACTTCGTCTTCTAATAAAAACGGCAGCATAGAATCGAACTGGCGAGCAGCACCTTTCGGGATCTCAACACGCTTAATTAAGCATTCATTTCCCGGCAATAAAGCGATACAGCTACGCTTTTCAGCGTAAGGCGTTAACTCATCCAGCTGCTCCCAGCTAGACAGTTCGCCACTTGCTATCACTTCTTGTTGGCTTGTCGACCAAACTAACCACTGCACAGGGCTTTGTGGTTCGCTACTCAGTCGAACGGTCAGAAACTCGCTCACTGATTCCTCCAAAACGACGGCGTACTACCGTCACTGTTTCTCGATTACTACTATAGAAAAGCGTCCGTATACGTACACGTGACTGCTCAACTAATACCTCTGCATCTAGCTCAAAATAGGCGCTATCTACAGTTAAATATGCTTTCGCTTTTTTGCTGACTTCGGCACTCACACCCACAATAGCAGGCTCAGCCATAAACGCATCCACCGTATCCCAACCATCGAATGGGCGTTTGTCTATCAGCTGTTTGGCATCCGATTCACTTAAGCCGGGGGCAAACATCGCTTCCAATAACGGCGCCAGCTTTTCCGTAAGAGTATTCACATTCAAACGGAAATCGTCGCTCGGCAGAGCACAAACAAAGGGGCGAACCTTATTCATCACCTCACCAGTGACTTGATAAACCGAGCGTAGCTCGGACTCATCGGCCATTAAGCCATTCGCTGCCAAATAAGATGGCTTCATCGCCTCATAAGTACTGTCTTCTACACCAGCTGAAGAGGTGGTTCGGGTATCACTATCAACAAATTCCCAGCTTGAATGTGCAATAACCTCGGCCTGATAAGGCTCAACATCTTGGTTTTCCAACAAGGTTTGCCAAACCGTAATTAAATAAGGTGTTTGGTTACTTGAAGTCGTCGCCACACCAGCCAACGCATTGAGATTAAAACATGCCTGAGCATCAACAATACGGCCTTTAACTTGACCATAATCCAACGGGTATACCTGTTCTTCTAACGCCCATGGTTGACTCAAGTTGACGGTATCACTGTCTTTGTAGCTTTGCCTAATGCCGTCTTGCACCAGCGCTTCGACACCAATGCTGTACCAGTAAGCCTGTTGGTAATTCAGTTGATTGCCCACGCGCTTAAATTGAGTAAACAGGCGTTCCGACATACTGCCTGCGATGGTTGCCATTATCGCCAGTAGCATCAGGATAATGATCAGCGCAACACCTCGCTGCTTGCGCCCCATGGCAGACCTTGTCAGTGCAAACTTATTAGTTCGATGAGTCATTATTCCCCTCATTACTACTTGAAGAGTCACTGTTTGAAGAATCATCGGCCTGATCTAGCGTGCCACCAGGGGTGAGATAAATACGCTCTATCTCACCATAATCTTTCAAGGTTAGCTTTAACCTTACCGCTTTCGGTAGCGATTTGTCGGCTTGCCACTCTTTCCCCCAGCGGCTTCCGTCATAAAACTCGAATTCCAAGCTTTCAACATCATCAAGCAAAGGCGTAATCACACCTTCTTGTCCTGCAGGAGTATCGGGGTAGCGCCACCACACACGCTCAAGCGTTTCTTCTTTAATGCGGTAACCCACTTTGGTGACTTCTCCGCGAGGAAACTGCTGCTGTGGGTTATGCCAGCCAAGGCGAGTAAACATGATGCCAACGCTGTCGGAATCCAGTAAATACTCTTTAATTAAGATCAGCTTAGATGATGCTTCTTCACCGTTGGTACGAAATTGTCGCACCGCCATCTGGCGAAAATCATTATCTAAAATGACTAAGCTACGTTGCAGTTGATTTAAACGAGCACTGCGCTCGATTGAAAGCTCGTTGCTGCGCTGAACCTGATTTACTACCTGATAAGCCGCCATGCTTAACGTGGCAAAGATAGCGATCGAGACCAAAACCTCAATTAAGGTAAAGCCTCTCCCTTTCGAAGATAGTCCTTGTTTACGAGGCACACGCTTATTGGCGGACATGCTCTTACTTAGCGACTTGCTCTTAGCTAACGCCACGCTTTTACTTGACCACATAGCTGCGCACCGTGACCACTGGAGAAGCTTGTTTACTGGTTGCCACACTCACATCAAACGCCTTTAATAAATCATCGCTAGTATCGATTGGCGTGACCTTCCAAAACCACTCTCTCTCGGCCAACTCTTGTGTGCCCTGCGCTTTTTTTAGCTTCTCAGGATGCAACATCACCAAAGCCATTTGATTATCAACGACCATAGCCGCGAAGGTTTTTTCTTCTAGATAACTGAGGGTATTGATGTGCTGAGTGACAGCACGAATCACACTGATCGCCGCAGTCGCAAAGATAGCGAGTGCAACCAATACCTCAAGCAGCGTCATTCCTCGAGAACCAAGGGTCATACCACGAGAACGATAAGGAGAACGGTTATTCCTCTTCATCTTCTTCTCCCGGTTCTAGCAGTCGAATCACACCATTGTCCAATACTCGAATACGCCAACCATCTTGTATGGTGTCTCCGGTATTTGGATAAAACGACAATACAAATGGCGTCATTTCAGCACTCGACAAGATGTAGATCTGTGGTGGTTTCGGCTTCTTTTCCTCTTCAAGATCAGCAAACATATCTTCATCAAACAAGCTTCCTGGGTTGAACAACCGATCATCGTCTTCCCATGCGCCACCACCTAAGGTCAGTGACAATGCGAGTTCTTCCGGTAGTTCAGTTAAAGAGGGGATTTTTTCAAAATCGACTTCTTGCCAGCCTTCAGACTTAAGCGCCATCAGTACATAGGTCGATTTCTTTTCATCAACTCGAACGCCAAAATCTAAGCCGCTCAAAATAGCCTCTTCATTGAGTAATTGAACTCGCTGATAAAAGCTTTGAGCGTATTTTTTAGCAACATCTTTGCTATTGGTAGGAATGGTCGCGATCACCGCAACCGCCGTTACTGACAGTAGTACCAACACCAAGAGAATCTCAATCAAGGTGAAACCTGGCTGTGTTTGCTTAGTTTTCACCTTTAGACTCCATCTGTTTACGTCCTACCATCAATAACGTATCAAGCATCAATAACGAATCAAACAATAAGCTGAAGCTTATTGGAAATCCTGCATGTTCCAGTTGCCGATATCCGCCGCAATACCTTCACCACCTTCTTGGCCATCAGCACCAAGAGTGAAAATATCAATAGTGCCGTTATCACCAGGGCTTAGGTATTGGTACTCGTTACCCCATGGGTCGTTTGGCAGACGCTTGATGTAGCCACCGTCGCGGTAGTTACGAGGCTCTGGGCTGCTTGGCTTAGAAACCAATGCATCAAGACCTTGATCCGTTGTTGGGTAAACGCTGTTATCCAGTTTGTACATATCTAGCGCGTTCTCTAGCGCCACAATATCAGTGATGGCTTTTTGTTGGTCAGCCTTCTCTTTGTTACCCAATAGGTTAGGTACAACAAAGCTCGCCAATACGCCAAGGATAACCACAACAACCATCACTTCTAATAGGGTAAAGCCTGATTGTTTCTTCATTCTGTTTTTCATTATTTTCTCCAAATTACAGACAGCGAGTTGAAGGTAATAATGTCCTTCTTCTCGTTAATCCAAAAACTAACGTCTTATGAGCAGTTGATTAACCACTCATCAAATTATTCATTTCAAGCATCGGCATCAGAGTCGCCATCACAATGAACAGCACTAAGCCTGCCATCAAAGCGATAAGTGCTGGCGTAAAGATACCTAACGCGATATTCACGGTCGATTCAAAGCTTTGATCCTGGTTATCTGCCGCTCTTGTTAGCATTTGCTCTAACTGACCACTCTGCTCACCACTGGCGATCATATGCAGCATCATTGGAGGGAAGAGTTTGGTTTGATCGAGCGCTTTACGCAGGCTTGCCCCTTCTCTAACACTGTCTGACGCCTGCAGTACTTGTTGCTTCACATGGTGATTCGACATTACATCAACCGCAACCTTCATCCCCTCAAGGATAGGAATCGCACTCGAGGTACAGATAGAGAGTGTTCGTGCAAAACGAGAGGTATTAATTCCTTTCGCGATCTTGCCGATCAGTGGAATGCTTAATAGCTTGCGATCCCAACTCATGCGAACACCCGGCTTTTTCAGAGCGGTCTTAATCAACACAATCACACCGATGATCAACAACAGTAATTGGATGCCCCAATTCTGGATAAATTCACTCGATGCCAATAAAAATTGTGTCGATTGAGGAAGTTCTTGGCCCATTTGGATAATCGGTTCAACGATCTTAGGTACCACGGTTGCCAGCAGGAACGAAACAATCGTCACCGCAAACACCACCAGCACCACAGGGTAGATCATCGCTTGCAGCAACTTAGAGCGCATCTTCTGACGGTTTTCTGCGTAATCAGCCAGTCGCTCCAATACCGCATCTAAGTGACCCGATTTCTCACCAGCCGCGACCATGGCTCTAAACAGTTCATCAAAGATATGTGGGTAATCAGCCAAGCTATCGGCTAGCGAATAACCTTCCGTTACCTTCGAACGAACCGCCAGTAACATGGTTCGAATACGTGGCTTTTCAGATTGCTCCGCCACGGCTTTCAAGCACTCTTCTAGCGGCATGCCTGATTGCACCAAGGTGGAAATTTGGCGAGTAATCAAAGCAAGGTCTGGCGTGCTGATACCACGCTTAAAGCTGGTCGAAGGCTGTGCACCTTTCGTCGTTTTAGCTTTAGCTTCGGTCATCTCAACCGGCATCAAGCCTTGTTCTTTTAAGCGCTGGCGAGCCTGACGAGCGTTATCCGCTTCAATCGAGCCCTTTTTGCTCTTACCCTTGGCATCCAGCGCTTTGTATTCAAATGCCGCCATACTAGACTTCCTTGGTCACACGCATCACTTCTTCTAAGGACGTTACCCCTTTCAGAACTTTGCTCAAGCCATCATCTCGAATACTTGGTGTTGTGCCACGAATTGCTTTCTCAATCGCCTGTTCGCCAGCCTCACTGTGAATCAGCTCTTGTACTGAGTCATCAATCATCAGCAGCTCATGAATACCAGTACGACCTCGATAACCCTTATGGCCACACTCTTCACAACCTTTGGCATGGTAAAGCGTCAGGCTTTCTTTCTTCTTCAACCCAAACAGTTTCTTCTGCTCTTTATCGGCTTCATAAGGTTCTTTACATTCGTTACATAAAGTACGAACCAGGCGCTGAGCCAAAACACCCAGCAGCGAAGAAGAGATCAAGAAAGGTTCGATGCCCATATCACGCAGACGCGTAATTGCACCGATTGCCGTATTGGTGTGAAGGGTCGACATCACTAAGTGACCGGTCAAAGAGGCTTGAACAGCGATCTCTGCGGTCTCTAAGTCACGTATCTCACCAATCATGACCACATCGGGATCTTGACGAAGAATCGCACGTAAACCACGCGCAAAGGTCATATCAACCTTAGGGTTCACTTGTGTTTGACCAATGCCATCGATATCGAATTCGATCGGGTCTTCAACGGTTAAAATGTTTCGTTCATTGCTGTTGAGTTCTTGCAGGCCTGCGTACAGGGTCGTCGATTTACCTGAACCTGTCGGGCCGGTCACCAAGATAATGCCGTGTGGGCGCTGAATCAGCTTACGGAAGTTTTCATGGTTTTCTGCTGTCATACCTAAACTGTGCAAGTCTAGACGAGTGGCGTTTTTGTCCAACAGACGCATTACCACACGCTCACCGTGCGAAGAAGGCATGGTTGAAACACGAACATCAACCGCTCGGCCACCAATACGCAAAGAAATACGACCATCTTGTGGCACGCGTTTTTCCGCAATATCCAATTTAGCCATAACCTTTACACGTGACACGAGCAGCGGAGCCAGTTTACGGCTCGGCGCCAACACATCACGCAGCACACCATCAATACGGAAACGGATCGACAGTGATTTCTCAAAGGTTTCGATATGAATATCCGAAGCACCCTCTTTGATCGCCTCACCCAGCATCGCATTGATTAACTTGATGATTGGTGCATCATCTTCTGATTCAAGTAAGTCTTCGTCTTGAGGCAGTTCTTCCGCTAGTGAGAAGAAATCATCACTATCAGCACCAATGTCTTCCATGAGCTGACGAGCTTCCGACGAGTCACGCTGATAAGCATCGGTCAGTTTTTTATCAAACTCATCGAGAGTAATCGCTTGTGGCGTGAAACCATTTTTCACAACACGACTCACTTCAATGATCGCCGCCGATTTCAGTGGCTCAACATAATAAAGTATCGGTGCGCGCTCTGGATGTTGATACTCCAACACCATCTTATAGCGATTCGCAAAGCTAAACGGCAAGCGCTGATAAGTACGTGCCGCCCCTACCAATTCAGCCATTATTCTGTTTCCATCTGATCAATGAAGGCTTGAAGTTCAGCCGGGTAATTCATGCTTTCGCCAAATTTAGGCAATACCGGGATGTTATCGTCTGCCATTAATTTCAGTCCTTGCTCAGCCTTGTACAACTGCTCAGCACGGATGAAGTTGTATTTACGCTGCGTGATACCATCGGCTGTCATACCATCACGAATAATGGTTGGTTTGATGAAGACCATTAGGTTCTTTTTCTCAACCTGAGTACTGGTTGATTTGAACAGGTGTCCTAGAACAGGGATATCGCCCAAGAACGGCACCTTAGATTCACTTTCCAGCGCTCGCTCGTCAATCAAGCCACCCAGCACCAGCATTTGACCGTCTTGAACAATCACTGACGTATTTAGCTGACGCTTAGCAAAACGAACATCTACTGCCCCGTTTGCGCCTAATACGTTCGATACTTCTTGTTCTATTTGCAGCTGAACTGAGTCACCTTCATTGATTTGTGGCACGACTTTTAGCTTGATACCCACTTCTTTACGTTCAACCGTTTGGAATGGGTTATCGTTACTTGAGCCTGCGGTCGAGCCAGTTAAAACAGGCACCTCTTCGCCCACAATGAACGACGCTTCGCCGTTATCCATCACGGTGATACTTGGAGAAGATAGGATATTTGAATTTGAATCGGTCGCTACTGCACTGATCAAGGCAGTCCAGTCACCCATCACTACGCTCATTGCCGCGCCATTAACGCCAGAAAGAGCAGAAGCTAACGTTGAGTAGTCACCGGATTCTGTGGTCGTTTCATTACGCAAAAAGGCGCCATTATCATCATACACTGCGGTGGTCGTTTCAGTGTCTTTCGCTTCTTCTAAACCAACCATTACGCCACCGATTGACGCACCTGTGTTGCCATACTGAATCACAGCACCAGTATCAAGGTTACCCCATTGCACACCAAGGTTAATGCCATCACCCTCTGCCATCTCGACAATTAGGGCTTCAATCAATACTTGAGCACGACGAATATCCAACTGTGCGATCACATCTTGAAGCGCATTCATGATGTCCGGTTGTGCGGTAATCACCAACGAGTTGGTATCACTGTGAGCGGAGATCATCACTTGGTTACGTTGCGATGAGCTGCCTTTGGTTGAAGATTGCTTTTCTGATTGCAGGTTGTCCGACACGCCTTTCAGCACATCGACTAAATCTTCTGCTTTGGCGTATTTAAGGTAAATTACTTGGTTGTTGCCCTTGGTTGCCATTTCCACATCAAGCTGTTCAATCAACCTTCTTAAACGGCTACGTACCTTAGGGTCACCTGAAATCAGAATCGCATTGGTACGTTCATCGGCAACTAATTTAGGTTGTAGAAATGCAGGTGTGTTTTTCGCATCAGTGGTTTTGCTTAACGCATCAACGATACGTACCATTTCTGCCGCAGAAGCATTCTTTAGCTCAACGACTTCAATCTCTTTATCACCCGCTTGGTCAACACGCTTGATGATTTCAGCTAAACGGTTTACTACCGCCGCTCGGCCTGTAATAAGGATGATGTTGGCTGGGTCGTAGTGCACAACGTTACCCGCGCCTGCATTGTCGTTTAGTTGACGAAGCAGAGGAGAAAGTTCACGCACCGAGACATTACGAACCGTCACAACACGTGTCACCACGTTGTCGCCTTTGATCGTATCACTGTCTCCAACGACTGGAATTGCCGATGTTTTCGAATCCTTGGCTTTGATGATCTTAAGAACACCCGAGTCCATTTCAACGACCGCGTAGCCATACACCTCTAATACGTTTAAGAAGAAGCTGTAATATTGCTCTTCATTGAGTACGTCATAACTGCGCACATCAATTTTCCCGCGTACCGAAGGTTCAACGATGATGGTCTTCTCTAAGTTGCGGCCAACAATATTAATAAACTCTTGAATGTCAGTGCCCTTAAAGCTGGCACTAAAATCACTCGCGATGGCTGCGGGTGTGCAGATCAAGCTTCCTGCCAATAACCATGCACTTTTCTTAAACCAATGCTTCACGTACTTCTCCTACACTTTCGTCCTTCGTTAGACGCAAAGTTTTAAAATTCAATAAACACTTCATGTTGTTGACCATCTCTCTCGACCACCAGATTTAGCTCTGTTAGTTCGGAGATAGAACGGAATATGTTGCCCATAGCAGCAGGGTCTGTCAGGTCTTGTCCATTTAACTGAGTAGCAATATCTCCGTTTTGGAGCCCTACTGAGTTAAAAAGTTCTGAATCTTTGCCAGGGCTCACACGATAACCAATCACGCTATCGTCGCGCTTCACCTGAGACAATCGAACATATTGGAAGATTTGTTGCGGATCTTTCATTATTTTCGCTTTAATTTCATCAAGCTTCTCTTCTGCTGAAGCCGGATTATTACCACGAACCGAAGAAGAGCTACGAGGTGGCGCAGGCGCTGATACGGCCAGACGCTTGTACTCAATACCTTCAAGCATCAAGGTTTCGTCTCGTCCTGAGTTATCAATGATAACGCGATCGATTAATACCGCTTTTAACTTGGCTCGAGTACCTTCAATCTCTTCATTAATTCCGTAGGTCGCTTGCGTGCCGCGATTGGCGATCACCGCTAAGCTCAGTTTTGGATTCGAGCTCGCTACTGCACCCACTAAAACGAGATTTAATCGCGTCTTAGGCGCATCTTGGATAACTTGCTGTTCAACCACAGCGGGCGTGCTTGGGTTGTAAGCACCAAACATGTTGCTCTGCTGCAAAGAAGAGATATCAAGGGTCGATTGAGGTGCTGAAGACGATGAAGCGGTTGCTGCCCAAGGCACAACGGTTTGCTCGGCAGGTTCGATAAACCATGCAAGCTGTCCTAAGATCCATGCGGAAGCTGCAATCAATACACAACAGGTCGCTAAGCTTAGTTTCTGCTGAAGTACAAATCCATTCTCTAATAAGCGGCTCAACATAGGAGAATTCCCTACGCGATTTTTGAGCTCTAAAAAGTTCACTTTCCTAGTCCCTTTTCATGACGACAAACGCTGCAAATCATTAAACTTTCAGCTTTTTTATTCATTCGTTCGATACCAAGCTTATTTAAGCAATAAGATCCTGAACTATATCATAGCAAATCGATAAATCGGCATAACATGGCTATTTTGTATTATGACTTGAAAAAAATGCTAACCGCCTCCACTTTAAGCTTCTACTTAATGTGATAAGCATCATCAAAAACATGTTGCGCACTGTTCATTACAGTTAAACCGCATTCATTTCTCACTTAATAAGGCACAGCCCTATATGAAAACTGCTAATGAAGCTGTCAGACTCGATAAATGGTTGTGGGCAGCTCGTTTTTACAAAACCCGGTCTATTGCTCGCAACATGGTCGATGGTGGCAAAGTCCACTATAATGGTCAGCGCAGCAAGCCAAGTAAAATTGTCGAACTTGGGGCTGTGATTACACTGCGCCAAGGTAATGAAGAAAAGACGGTAACGATCGAGAAAATCTCAGCCCATCGTGGTGGAGCTCCGATCGCTCAAACCCTCTATGAAGAAACCACCGAAAGCTTGGCAAAAAGAGAAGAGTTTGCACAACAGCGCAAGCTAAATGCTCATAGCCCAGCCCCAGAACGTCGCCCAGATAAAAAGCAACGTCGTGACATCATCAAGTTCAAGACTCAATAAGCTAGAAGGAATAGCCAAATGGCAGACCCAATGTCTACAAGTAATGTTTTAAATCGCTACCTATTTGAAGACCTATCAGTACGTGGTGAATTGGTACAGATGGACGAAGCGTACCAACAGATTATTTCTAGCAAGGAATATCCAGCTCCAGTACAAAAGCTGTTGGGTGAGCTACTGGTTTCAACGACGCTACTAACGGCGACCCTAAAGTTTGAAGGTTCGATCACGATGCAGCTGCAAGGTGACGGCCCAGTATCTCTAGCAGTTATCAATGGCGACCACGATCAGAAGATCCGTGGTGTTGCTCGCTTTGAAGGCGATATCGCAGACGACGCTGGTCTACACGACCTAATGGGTAAAGGTCACCTAGTGATCACCATTGATCCTAAGAAAGGTGAGCGCTACCAAGGTATCGTTGGTCTTGAAGGTGACACGCTGGCACAAGTGCTTGAAGGCTACTTCGCTAACTCTGAACAGCTTAAGACTCGTCTATGGCTGCGCACTGGTGAGCATGAAGGCAAAGCACACGCTGCAGGTATGTTGCTACAAGTAATGCCTGACGGTACTGGTACTCCAGACGACTTCGAACACCTAGAGCAACTAACAGACACCGTGAAAAACGAAGAGCTATTCACTCTAGAAGCGAACGAACTGCTTTACCGTTTGTACAACCAAGAGAAAGTACAGCTATTCACACCACAACCGGTTGAGTTCTTCTGTGGCTGTTCACGCGATCGAAGTGCAGCAGCAATCATTACTGTTGCTCAAGAAGAGATCTACGACATCCTAAGCACCGAAGGAAGCGTTGGTCTACACTGCGATTACTGTGGCACAAACTACTCGTTCGACAAGAATGATGTTGATGCACTGTACGCAGAAGCAGCAGATAAAGGCAGCAATACGGTTCATTAATTTACAGCGTACCAAAAACACGTAATTTACCCCAAAAAGGTCAGCACTCAGCTGGCCTTTTTTGTGATCAAAATAGCGCAAACTCCGTAACATCTCGTAATAAAATCACCGCTTAATTTTAATCAATTAATAATGTTCTCGCCCCTAGCGCAAAGGTTTGCGTACAGGATAGACTAGTTGGGCCAATATGTGACGAGACGCTTAAAACCCCATGGTTAATGTGGATATTTTTTGAGCTATATCCCTGTTTCCCCCGAGTCTCGTTGCTAGCATGGTGAGCAGATAACAATAAAAAATTAATACAAAATCCCTACAAAATATCCTACAAGGAGCACCTATGACCGTTATGGAACATACAAAGGCTGCACAAATTGATCTAACTAAGCACGGACTGACTGGCGTTACTGAAGTTCTTCGTAATCCTAGCTACGAGCAGTTATTCGTTGAAGAAACACTGCCAGGTTTGGAAGGCTACGAAAAAGGCGTAGTAACGGAACTAGGCTCTGTTGCGGTAGACACTGGTATCTTTACTGGCCGCTCACCAAAAGATAAGTACATTGTTAAAGATGACACGACCCGCGATACCATGTGGTGGTCAGATCAAGGCAAAAATGACAACAAACCGATTACAACTGAAGTATGGAATGAGCTGAAAGAGCTTGTGACAACTCAGCTATCTGGCAAGCGCCTGTTTGTCATCGACGGTTATTGTGGTGCTAACCCTGATACGCGCTTAAGCGTGCGTATTATCACTGAAGTAGCGTGGCAAGCGCACTTCGTTAAGAACATGTTCATTCGTCCAACTGACGAAGAGCTAGCAACGTTCGAACCTGATTTCGTGGTAATGAACGGTGCTAAAACAACTAACCCTAACTGGGAAAAGCAGGGTCTAAACTCTGAAAACTTCGTTGCTTTCAACCTAACAGAGCGCGTTCAAATCATCGGTGGTACTTGGTACGGCGGTGAGATGAAGAAAGGCATGTTCGCAATGATGAACTACCTGCTTCCTCTGCAAGGCATTGCTTCAATGCACTGTAGTGCAAACGTCGGCGAGAAAGGCGATGTAGCCATCTTCTTCGGTCTATCTGGTACAGGTAAAACTACGCTTTCAACCGATCCTAAGCGTGAGCTAATCGGTGATGATGAGCACGGTTGGGATGACGATGGTATCTTCAACTTCGAAGGTGGTTGTTACGCGAAGACGATTCGTCTATCTAAAGAAGCAGAACCTGAAATCTACAATGCAATCCGTCGTGATGCACTACTAGAAAACGTAACGGTTCGTGGTGATGGTTCTATCGATTTTGATGACGGTTCAAAAACTGAGAACACTCGTGTTTCTTACCCGATTCACCACATCGATAACATCGTAAAACCAGTATCAAAAGCCGGTCACGCTCAAAAGGTTATCTTCCTGACTGCTGATGCATTCGGTGTACTACCACCCGTTTCTAAACTGACTCCAGAGCAAACGAAGTACCACTTCCTATCTGGCTTCACTGCGAAACTAGCGGGCACTGAGCGTGGTATTACTGAGCCAACGCCAACGTTCTCTGCGGCATTTGGCGCGGCATTCCTAACTCTTCACCCAACTCAGTACGCTGAAGTGCTAGTGAAGCGTATGGAAGCGGCTGGCGCTGAAGCTTACCTAGTGAACACAGGTTGGAACGGTACTGGTAAACGTATCTCTATCCAAGATACTCGCGGCATCATCGACGCTATCCTAGATGGCTCAATCGACAACGCTGAAACTAAGGTTATCCCTATGTTTAACCTAGAAGTACCGCTAGCGCTGCACGATGTTGACCCAGCGATCCTTGACCCACGCGATACGTACACTGACCCTCTACAATGGGAAAGCAAAGCGAAAGATCTAGCAGAACGCTTCATCAACAACTTTGATAAGTACACAGACAACGCTGAAGGTAAATCACTGGTTGCGGCTGGCCCTCAACTGGACTAACCCAATCATCTGCTCGGGCTTAGCCAAAAGCGAACGCCCAATTTAAAGTGATATTTTTGTAGCAAGCCCCTCTTTTGAGGGGCTTTTTTGTTGCTGCTTGCCCCTTTTTGTTCCACTCTGTTTTGAGACTATTGAAATTTAAGGCTTTCAGGGAATGAAAAAGGTATTCATGGTGTTCGGTATTGTGTTGGCTATCGCCGTTGCAACTATCGCAGCGTTGCTACTAAGCCTGCAGACTCAATACCGTGCGGATGTTGCTAACTTTTTTATCAAGCATACGATTGAACAACCTGTACTCATTGAAGATGTTGAGTATCAGGCGCCTTATCACATCACCTTAATGGGCATTACCCAAAACCAACCAGAAAAGCAGACCCCTCTGTATATCGACAAGATCGATCTTTGGTTCAGCCCCAGCTCGATGACAGAAACCAAACTGGTCTTTGACTCTGTTTTGATCAGTGGCCTGCAGTTAGAGGCAGACGATCTAAAAACACTGACTTCTTTATTTACCCAACCAAACATAAAGCTCCACCAGCTGGCCATCAACAATCTCGACTTTTCGACGCCAGAGTTTAATGCGCGAGGCATCGACCTGCAGATCTCCGACCCAACGTGGAACAACGACAACTCGCTGCTACCTTATGGAAAAACCCAACTTTCTGCCTCACAGCTGTATTGGCAAGGTGAAGCATTCGATAATCTGTTGATTGACCTGGACCTCAAGCCGAGTGACAGCACCCTTTATGGTGCTTCGTTTGACTGGCGTGGCGCCAAGATTTCCGGACAAGCAGAGCAGTATCAACAAGATTGGTCGTTGGTGAATGTGACCGTCGATGGCTTACGACTCAATCAGAAACAGACCCAAAACCTACTAAGCAAAGAATGGGATGTGGCAGGTATTCAGATCAATCACATCAATAGCTTAGATATTCTACGTAGTGACGTAGAGTGGCAAGATGGCCACCTCGCAGCCTTTGATGCCTCATTAGAAAATATCCAACTGCCTTTTGAAATCTGGAAACAACAGAAAGCCATTTTTTCTCTACAGGCAGAAGGAGTGACCATTGATGATGACATGTTCATCGAGCCAAGCCTCAAGCTCAACCTAGAAGCAAACCGGATTCTGATTGAGGATTTCTATACTCAATTCCTGCAGGGCACTGTTCAGCTCAATGGCGAAGTCGCCCCTAGCAGCATTCAATTGGCGCAGCTCGACCTGCAAGGCATCAAGTGGATTACCGAAAACCAAGATAGCCCTCTACCGGCCGCTCGCCTATTGCCTTGGCTCACACAGCTCCAGAACGTCGAGATTAACCGACTTAATATAGAACGCAGCCAACTTATCCAACTCGCACAACAACCTTACTGGCAGGTCTCTGGATTACATGTCGAGGGGCATCACGTTCAACTGCTGCAAGATAGAAAACTGGGCCTGTGGCAAGGGAAGCTGATGGCGAGCGCTAATGATGCCAGCTACCAAAATATTCTCAGCGCACAGCCTGTGGTTGAGATGAATAGCGAACAAGGGAAATGGACGCTGACACGTCTGTTTGCACCACTCAGGAATGGCTACATTGAAGCCAATGCAACACTCGACTTTAACCAAATCAGCAAGCCATGGAGCTTAGATATTTCTGCCGATGGGCTACCGATAGCGCCTATGCTGCAGCGACTTGAATTACCACTCGATGCAACCGGTTATGGCGAGTTTGAACTTCAAGCCGCAGGTTTATATGGCGACTCTCTGATGCTCGGTTACTCAACCACAGGGCAACTCACTGGCAGCGTTCGCCAGGGTGTGATGACCTTTAATGACAAGCTTTCTGAAACATCGACTGATAACGTGTTTGAAATTCCAGAGCTTAATGCGCATTTTGACCGTGGGCGCTTCACTCTCGAACCGATGCACATTATTGGTGCATCAGCAGCAGAGCAAGGCGAACAAAGGGTTCAAACGCTCAATGGCGAGGCTTCTGGAGAACTCGACTTGCTTAAAGCTGAGCAACACACCCTCTCGATTACCCTATCGGACCCATGTCATCAAATCTCAGGAAAGCTCACCCAAGCTGAGTATTCGGAGATTAACGACTGCCAACAAAAAAGTGCCACTCCTCAGGAGTAGCGCTTTCAGTCAATATCGACAGCATTACCGGTGTTAGCTATTCGCTCACATTGGTATCTGTCGAGAGTACCTTTTTGTAGTCTGGGATCAGCATATAGGTTCCCGTAAACTCTACCGCTTCCACATCGCCGCTATGAATGGTCACGTGAATGATGATACGTGCCTTTCTTCCTGACGCAAGGCGATCCAAGTCGCCACTGATCCCATCCAATGAAGTAGAGGCAACAGGGTTTTGCTCAACCGGGTGACGATAACGAATATTACTGTCTGCCAGCACGATATCACCGGTCAGTCCGCGTTCTTTCATCAATAACCAAGTCATCCCCCAACCAGTTAAGGTCGCTAAGGTAAAGGCAGAGCCTGCAAACATGGTATTATGCGGGTTCAAGTTGGGATTCAGCTGAGCACTACACTCAAATTGGTAACCCGTGTATTGGTTGATCTTGATGCCCATCTTGTCACTGATCGGGATCTGATGTTCCCAGCGCTGCTGAAGCTCATTACACCACTCAGGCTTGCGTAGAACGTCTGCCATTGGGTCAAGATGCTTAACCATCTGTTGGTGACGCACAGGGCCACGTTGATCATTAATCTCACCGCGACGTTCAAATTCATTCTTCTCATAGAATGAGATCGCATCTTCACGTGCATTACACACTAAGCGCTTAGCACCCTCTTGGCGAGCCAATGACTCAAGTGCGACTAGAATCAACGAACCCATGCCTTTACTTTGGCGAGATTTCTTCACCGCCATATAGCGGATCTGACCTTCCAGATCTGGGGTGATATACAGACGACCAATCGCCATCGGACGACCACGGCCATCAACAATCATACGATGGTGACTCATTGGGTCATATTCATCGCGCTCAGAACCTACCGGCATTCGCCAAGGTTCACGGAGCATCTGCCAACGAAAATGATAATACTTGTTTAGCTGATTTTCGGTGGTCGGTGTTATGAGTTTAAACATGCTTATTCCTTTAAGCCTAAACCTGCAGCCAGAATGTCACTGGGCCATCATTAACCAAAGACACTTTCATGTCGGCTGCGAATCGGCCACGTTCCGTTGGCAACACTGATTCACACTGGTCAGAGAAATAGTTGTAAAGACGCTCAGCATCTTCTGGGTGAGCACCACGAGAGAACCCTGCTCGAGTCCCTTTCTTGGTATCGGCCGGCAGAGTGAATTGAGACACCACTAATACCTTACCTTCTACCTGCTTCACGTTGAGGTTCATTTTATCGTCTTCATCTCCAAAGACACGATAAGTGGTCACTCGTTCCATCAAACGTTTAGCTTTGGCTTCATCATCACCTTTTTCTACGCCTAACAGAACCAATAAGCCTTGCTCAATCTCACCAACTACTTCGCCATCAACACGGACGGCAGCTTCACTTACTCTCTGGATCAGTGCTATCACTGTTGTTTCCTTGCTCTGTGATTTTGTCTTTATCCGACGAGTGTACCATTTCTTTCGAGTCACTCCACTGTTCCTGCTCACCCAATGCAGCGGTCACCTCAGCACCCACCAGCACAATCAACCAGCACAAATAAACCCAGACAAAAAGAATTGGTATTGCCGCCAATGCGCCATAAATCAACTGGTAAGAAGGGAATTGAGTAATGTAGGCCGCGAAGCCTTTCTTACTGAGTTCGAACAACAGAGCCGCCACTAGAGAACCTGCAGCCGCATGAGAAAAGTGTATCTTTTTGTTGGGAACCAACAGGTACAGACCGAAAAACGCAAAGAAAGAGAGAATCAAAGGAAGTTTGCGAATCACGGTGTTAAAGGCGCCAGACACCACTTCGTTTTGCAACAAGCTCAATGATGTCACATAAGAAGTGGCTGCAATGCTCGCCCCAACTAAAATAGGTCCAAGCGTGAGCACCATCCAGTACATAGAGAAAGACAGCACCGCTCGTCGCTTCTCATCGACACGCCAGATGTAGTTTAAGTTCTTATCAATATTCGAGATCAGCATCAGCGCTGCAATGAATAAGAACACACTACCGACCGCCGTCATTTTTCCGGTATTGGCAACGAACTCTAACAAGGCACCGTGTACGGCATCCCCAGACGCGGGAACAAAGTTGGTAATAACGAAGTTTTGAATCACGATACCAACATCAGCAAAGATGGAGAATGACGACAAGATAGAGAGCAGAACCGTCAACATCGGTACGATCGAGAGCAAAGTAATGTACGCCAAGTAGCCCGCATTCACGTTGACTCTATCATGCGTCATTCGCGCCAAAAGATAGCGAGAAAACTGAATACTGAGTGTGGCGACCTTTTTTATCTTCAACTTGTAACTCCCTTGTAACTCGTTCATAGTCCTAATTAATATTCCGTTACTTAACTATAGGAAACTAGGATGCCTTATTTAATAGTTATAGTCCTCTCTATTTTTACTCTTACTGGATGCCAGTCAGCTTATTACTCCGCCATGGAGCAAGTGGGTTACCACAAGCGTGACATTATGGTCGATAGAGTGGAAGACGCTAAAGAGTCGCAGCAGGATGCTCAGGAAGAGTTTACCAGCGCACTTGAAGCCTTGAGTAGCCTGACTAATTTCAGTGGCGGCGACCTTGAAGACATGTACAACCAAATCAACGATAAATACCAAGACAGCGAGAAAGCCGCGCAAAATGTCAGTGACCGCATTGCTGCGATTGAAGATGTGTCGGATGCGCTGTTTGAAGAGTGGCAGAGTGAGTTAGATCTCTACACCAGTGATTCACTGCGCCGCTCGAGCGAGCAAAAGCTTCGTGAAACTAAATTGTCTTACCAAACGATGCTGTCAGCAATGAAGCGCGCCGAGAAGAAAATGGACCCCGTGCTCAATACCCTTCGCGACAACACGCTTTACTTGAAGCACAACCTCAATGCGAGCGCTGTCGGCTCGCTGCAAGGTGAGTTTATGAGCTTAGAAAAAGACATCGCCTACGCAATAGAACAGATGAATGCTGCGATCGCCGAATCGGATAAGTTCCTTGCTCAACTAAACCAGAAATAACGCCCGTAGGCACAAATAAAGATAAGCCCGTATGAACCCAATCATTATTACTGGCGGCCCTGGCGCCGGAAAAACCACACTGATAAATGCGTTGGCTGGTGCGAGTTACCCCACCTTCGCAGAGTCCTCTCGCCAGTTAATAGAACAGCAAAGTCAGCTTGAAAACGGTATCTTGCCTTGGGTAGACCTTCCCGGCTTTGCTCGCCTATGTTTAACCGTCATGAGCGAACACAAAGACCAAGCCAGTCAGCATCCTGTTGCCTTTCTCGATCGCGCTATTCCAGACATTTGTGGCTATTTGGCTCAGGCTAACCTAGAGATAGATGCGGCCTACCGAGAAGCGAGCCAAGGCTATCACTCACAAGCCCTATTCTGCCGCCCAGAGGCTTCTATCTATGTGCAAGATGAAGTGCGCCCTTATCCGTTTGAAGAAGCCTTAGAGATTCACCACGCGTTAGAAAGAGTCTACCAAGAACTTGGTTATGAGGTGGTTGAAGTGCCGTTTATGCCAGTCGAAGAACGGCTTCAATTCGTTGAGCGTTACTTAGGTATCAAAAGCTAGATCCCCAACTCGGTCGTTCCTCCCTCTTGAGGATGACGAAATCTCGTTTAACCGTATCTAAACAAACTAAAAATCGAGTAGGAGGAGGCCTCACGGCCTCCGTCCTCTCACACCACCGTACAAG
>NZ_JBFSUX010000045.1:0-39973 GCF_041467595.1 Vibrio sp. 10N.247.311.13
CATATCACTTACTACCGTTTTTGTTTTTAGTTCCCGCTAATCCGCGATGAACCTTTTTATTTACTTAGCGTTTTATGTAGCTAAGCTTAGACTTTCTTGAAGATGATAGAGGTGTTGATTCCACCAAAAGCAAAGTTGTTGCTCATCAAGTATTCAACATCCAATTCGCGACCTGAGCCCGTGATGTAATCGAGCTTGCCGCACTGTTCATCGACATTCTTAAGGTTTAGGGTTGGGCTGAACCAACCGCTATGCATCATCTCTAGGCTGAGCCACGCTTCAATTGCACCACATGCACCAAGCGTATGGCCAAAGTAACTCTTAAGAGAGCTGATTGGTACTTCACCAAAGATATTCGCTGTCGCGTTACTCTCTGCAATATCACCTTTTTCAGTCGCAGTACCGTGCGCAGAAACATAGCCAATCTTCTCAGCTGGAAGTTGTGCGTCTCTCAATGCTTTCTCCATACAGATTTGCATGGTTTCCATCTGAGGTTGAGTCACATGAGCCGCATCACAGTTGCTCGCAAAACCTATGATTTCTGCGTAGATCTTTGCGCCACGAGCAACAGCATGTTCGTACTCTTCAAGGATCAGGGTTCCAGCGCCTTCGCCGATAACCAAGCCATCACGCTCGCTGTCGTATGGGCTAGGGGATTTCTTGGGTGTGTCGTTTTTTAAACTGGTAGCGAAAAGGGTATCGAAAACGGCAGACTCAGTTGGGCATAACTCTTCACCACCACCGGCAACCATTACGGTTTGGTAACCATGCTTGATCGCTTCATAGGCGTAACCAATGGCTTGGCTTCCTGAAGTACAGGCGCTGCTGGTGGGAATCACGCGGCCACGCAGACCAAAGAACAGACCTACGTTTACCGCGGCTGTGTGTGGCATCATTTGAACGTAAGTGGTTGCTGTGATTGCTCGTGTCGACTTCTCGTTCAGCATTACTCCGAAAGCACCAACCGCATCGGTACTGCCAGTTGAAGAGCCGTAAGCGATACCAGTTTCGCCATTGGTCAATACATCGTGACCAATTAAGCCGGCTTGCTCCAATGCATTCTCAGTCGCAACGGTAGCTAGGCGTGATACACGGCCCATGCCACGCACTTGCTTACGCTTGTAGTGTTTAGGCAGTTGGAAGTCATCAATAGGCGCGGCAAGTTTTGTGTTGAGACCATCATATTGCTCGAAGCTTGGCATATATTGAGTCGCATTTTCACAGGCCTTTAGCTTAGGCTCTATCTGTTGCCAGTCGTTACCAAAAGCAGTAACACCAGACATTCCAGTTACAACAACGCGGCGGGTCATACTAAGCCTCCATTTACTGAAATCACTTGGCGAGTTACGTAGCCTGCAATATCAGACATTAGGTAGCTGACTAGGCCGGCTACTTCTTCCGGCTCACCCATACGGCGCAGTGGTACTTGAGGAAGTGCATGATCTTTCACGTGCTCGTCAACCATACCTGTGTCAATTAAGCCAGGAGCGACACAGTTTACCGTGATCTTGCGTTTTGCGAGTTCTAGAGCAAGAGACTTAGTTGCGCCAATCACCCCCGCTTTTGCTGCAGCATAGTTAGTTTGACCACGGTTACCCATAATGCCGGATACCGACGCTAGAGTGACGATACGGCCACCTTTACGCTTTTGAACCATAGGCATTACACAAGGGTGAAGTACGTTGTAGAAGCTATCTAGGTTGGTATGGATCACACCATCCCACTCTTCTTCCGTCATCGCGGGGAATGCAGTGTCACGAGTAATGCCCGCGTTGTTCACTACACCATAGTAAGCACCATGTTCAGCGATATCAGACTCAAGCTTTTCGCGACACTCGCTTCGTTTGCTGATATCAAATTGAATAAGACGTCCAGCGCCACCCAGTTCGGTGATCGACTTTAGCGTCTCTTCAGCACCTTGCTTGTCACCCATGTAATGAACGGCGATTTCAAACCCGTCTTTCGCGAGTTGAATAGCGATCGCTTTACCAATACCTTTACTGGCACCAGTGACTAAAACCTGACGGCTCATGATGGGCTCCTAGTTTTCATTTCTTGTAATTTTTGTTCGGTCGGCACGTAGACGTTGAGTTGGCATTGAGCCACTAACTCACCTCGGTCTTCGACTCTTGCGGTAAACACAGCCATACCGCTGTCTTCCATCATCTGTTCGGCGTAGATATCAAGGGTCTGACCTTGAGTAAACTCATCACACAGTGATTTATAGCGACGAGAGCCGAGTAAGAATCCGATTGGGGGCGTGGTGCCGTTTTTAAGTGCGTGATATCCAGACCATGCCGCTACAGACTGCGCCATAAACTCGATTCCAACATATGCTGGTACCGTTTGAGATTCGGCGTCAAAGAACAGATTATGGTCACCAATATCGACCTGACAGTGGATCGACAACGCCTCTACGCTGATAGCACGATCGATTAATATCATCGGATCATCGTGAGGGAGAAGTTGGTCTACAGAAGGGATATCAGTCATTTACTACACCAAAAATCAGGCTAATGTTGTTGCCACCAAAAGCAAACGAGTTGCTTAAGATGTTCTTTGCTTTAAGTTTCTGTGAACAGTTTACCAAATCAATCTCAATATCTTCAGCTTTATCCTGACATTTTTGTAAGGGAAGCGGTAAGTCATATTTCAAAATATGCCACGCAATTGCAGCCTCAATCGCACTTGCTGCGCCTAGAGTATGCCCGGTCAGCGGTTTGGTAGAACTGACGGGAACCTTGTTTGCAAAAATACGATGAATGGCTTTACTTTCCATCGAGTCATTGAGTGGTGTTGCTGTACCATGTGCATTGATATAACCAATGTCTTCTGCGTTTAACTGTGCAGAATGTAACGCTTTTTTCATTGCTTGTTCAGCACCATTGCCTTCAGGGTGAGGCGCTGAAATGTGGTGTGCATCAGAGCTGTCCCCACAGCCCAATAAGGCAATGTTTGACGTGTCTTGTGCTGCATTAACACCGGCTAACTTTGTTTTGCTGAGCAACATAAATGCCGCTGCTTCTCCTATGTTGATACCTTCTCGGGTTGCACTAAATGGCTTACAATGTGTTGTTGAGAGTGCTTCAAGACCGTGGAAACCATTGAGTGTCAGCTTACACAATGTATCCACACCACCCACTAACACGGCATCAGCCATACCTGAATCTAATAAGCGCTGGGCGGTCAGAAATACGCGGCCACTGGATGAGCAAGCCGTAGATATGACGTAGTTTGGCCCCGTTAATGCGCAATACTGGCTAACGAACTCTGAGGTATCACCAAGCTCTTGTTTTGAGTAATGGTAATCTGCTGGAAACTCGCCGTTTGCCAATTTTTGTTTGAAGACTGCTTCACCATCGGAGATCCCAGATGTGCTGGTGCCAATAACAACAGCAATTCTATCTGCGCCAAACTGAGATTTGGCTTGCTCGATAGAATCTTCAATTTGGTGAAGAGCCGACAGCGCCAGTTGATTGTTGCGAGTGGCGTATTGCGTAAGATCTGAAGGAATCGGTGGTAGTTCACCCGCGATCTGACCAACGACAGTGTGTTTACCATCGTTCAGCATATCGTGCACTTCGACCATATTTGATTCACGCTCGTCTTTTAGACAGCCATGAATATCGGCAATCTCTGAGCCTAGCGCTGAGTGGAAACCACAGTCTTGGATGTAAATAGGCATAGTGTTCAACTCTTACTTGGATTGTCGACAATCGTTGAGTTCAACGTTTGTATGGTGATGTTGTAGCCCAGGGTCAAATGTTTGAAAACAATGTCGCCTGCCGTTTTGTGTGTACCAGGATCTGTTTGGTAATCAATTTGAATGATTGCCTGTTGGTTTTCATCAAATACGGTTCTTGTTTTGTCGGTATCGACTAGGTGCCAACCTATGCTTTGTAAAGGCTGAGCCCATGCTTCAGCCGGCCATAAGGTAAGCATTAAATTAAATAGCACCTGTTCAGGTTGTGGCAAAGTTGCGCCAAGCCCAGACAAAACCTGCGTATCAATTACTTGATTCTGGTATTGCAGCGATAGAATGCGAGTACCCCAAGAGGAGAACCCCGCCAAAACCACTTTACCTGGTGTGACTTCGACTTGAACCGGAAGCTGCTGTGTATCATTTTCCCACGTAGCGCTAATCAACTGACTGGCTGTTAATGAGTATCCCAGTTCAGCTGGCAGTGGTAGTGCTAGATCGGTGTCTTGATCGATAGACACGCTCGCACCACTTGGCTGCTGAGAAACCATCGAGCAGGCACTCATTAGAATGCCCACTAGTATGGCGAAGGTTACCTTTAATGTCTGGATCATCTAAAAGCCTCTCGAGTAATTGGTCCTTCTACGTTTTTACTACTGTTGATCGCGAGTGGAGAAAGCAGCCAAGCGACAAAGATCCCTGTCAGAACCGTCACCCCGAAGCTATGAATAGCATGAGTCTGGCTCAGCGACAGTAAGCCGAATGAAAGTAGTGTTGTGAGACCTGACAAGGTGATCGCTAATAAGGTGCTCAGCGATTTCTTTTGCTCAGCAAAGAACAGGGTGTAGTCTATGCCAATCCCTAAAATCAGAATCAAACCAAGCAGGTTAAATAGGTTCAGTGTCGAGCCTAAAATGCCCGTGACCGCCAAACCTGCTACGCCTGCAATCAATGAAGGCAACAGCATTAACAGGCTTTGCTTCACACCATAGCGCCAGCCTAACAGCATGCCAATAGCTGCCAATGCTATCAATAACAGCTCGGTAATCTTGACGCGGTACTCAGCAAAAAGAGAGGAGATTTCATCCGCTTTATTGAGGTGTTTCACACCTTGCTTCTGAGCAAAATCTGACTCCAACCACTGTGAGAACAGCTCAGCATCAGTGACGTCTTTTATCAAAATGACCGACGCTGCTTGCCCGTCGATAGGTTTTAACCAAAGTGGTCGAACAGGCTCTGAGACTGGAGACTCCAAAAATCCAGATACCGTGATTGGTTCGAATTTTGGTAGTTCTGGAAACGTAGACCAACCGAGAGAGCTTTGTAATATATGGCTTTGTTGACTATAGAGTTGTTCAACCAACTGATAGTTATCATGCTGTTCTTGTTTACTTAACAAGTGTTGATTGATGCTGCGATACCCGGAGATACCTTGGCTATTGACCAGCGAATCTAAGCTTGTGGTGATTTCTGTCAATTTTTTGAGTAGCTTTTGGTCGCTCTGAGCTGTGACCAAAAGCATATTTTGACCACTGCCTAACCCTGATATCTCAGTAATGGCTTGCTCTTGTTGTTTGAGTTGTTCGGGCATAGCCTGAAGCTGGCGAATATCGTCGTCGTAACGAATTTGACTGAGTGACATCAAGCTAACGACAGTCACTGTTAACGGTAAGCCAATTCTAAATTTTTGGTTGCTCCAAAGGCTTAACCAAGTATGCCAAAGTTTCGACAGGGGAAGAGGGCGCTCTTGGCCTGGTTTTACCGCTAAAACGGGGTACCAGCACACCACACTGGCGTAAGCTGCGATCAGTCCAATCGACGAAAACAGAGCCAGTTGCTGCAAGCCTGGGAATGGCGCAACCAGTAGCCCTAAGTATCCGATTAAGCTGGTGATTAAACCTAGAGTGATGGCAATGAAAATATGCTTTAGGCCTTTATCGCTCTGCCAGTGGCTTCCTGCGGCCAAACGGTCAGTGAGATAGTGAAAAGAGTAATCGATGGATACGCCAATCAAGCTAGCGCCAAACACCAAGCTGAATAGATGCACCTTACCAAAGATAGCGACAGTGCTTGCCAGTGCAACCAATAATCCTGTACTGATTGAGAGTAAAGATAAGGCAAGTGGTAGCGCACTACGAAATGTCAGCCACACCAATAAAATAACGCCTGCCAATGAGCCCAAACCAATGGTACTGATTTCTGATTTCGCGCTTTCGGTACCGTAATTGGCGTAGAACACCACACCAGTATGCTGCACCTTGACGCCAAATTGTTTTTCGACCTCGCGCTCAATTGAATCAAGATCTGGAAGTTGTTCTTGAATCGCCAAGCTATAAGGTGAGTCCGCCAGAGTAGCCGTGACTAAAATATGAGTTTGCTCATTCGACTGGGCCGTGAGATAGCCCTCTTTCAGAACAAAGTTACTTGATTGGACGCCAATAGCACTGATGTAGTCGCGAAATAACAAGAATGGGTCGAGAGATAACTCTGCTGCAGTGACGCCTGAGAATGGATTGTACAGAGACTGAATGACATATTGAGCTCGCGAATCAGGCGAGTGTGTCAGCGTCTCTTTTTGTTGTTGGGTCAGCAGTTGAGATCGGTGACGAAAATAGAAATCGCTCCACTGGCTTTGAGTGCTGGCGTTGATTTTACCTTGAACTTGCTTAAACAGAGTTGGCTGACTTGAAAAAGTTCTTTGGTTGAGAGCTTTTTCAAAAGCGTCGGTCGCAACCATGGTTTGTTCGATATCGGGAGCGCTTATGATAAATACCACTTGCTCGCTCATCGAGCTGGATATCTGCTGAAAGGCTTGCTCTACCATTGGGTCTTGCTGGTTTTCGGGCAGTAACTTTAGAATGTTGCTTTCAATCGGTACCGACGAAGAAAAAGCGAATTGTTTGGTCAACAACCCGCTAAACAGCATTACAACAACAAGCCAAACAAGGGCAAGACTAGAGTTGGAATTGTTTCGCTTCAGCATCTGATAATACTTCCGGTAGATGGCTTAACTGACTGAATTCGATCACTGTGCTATCTCCACGAATCTCTTTCAACTCAATACGTTCAATATCGCTGTTGCCTTGCAGCGTGATAGCCTCAAACACCGCATTCATCGGTGCATTTTTGGGCTTTAGAGTCAGTGTCCATGCTTGTACATTTTCATCAGAGCTGGTGTTAGTTGCGGGCTCAAAATTGAGTGCGAACTGTTCCTGAAGTTTTTGCGTGTCCCCATGAAACACTGACAAGAAGATATGGCTGAAATAAAACGCCATTGGATTTTCTTTGTCGGTGATGATTTTTGCGGGTTGATCGGCAAACCTTTGGCTCAGTTTGTTATCGGTGAGCACTAAGTTCACGGGAAACGGAGTGGTTTGTGTCCAGAGTAAGCCACTTGATTTGTCTAACAGAAATGTACCTTGTGACGTTAAAGGCTGGGCGAACATCTCCATATTGCGTGTTTGAGTGAACTCACCACGCACAATACTATTTTCGCTGAGCACCGTCTGCAGCTCTGAAATAGAATTGACAGCAGCAGAGTTTTCTTTGGCGCTTACAAGGCCGCTTGTCATCATCGCAGTAAGTCCAATTAGCGCGATATTGATGTATTTGCGACTGCGTTTAAACAGATTCATGGTTCACCTGCTGTGGGTTAGAGGTTTGTGTTTGATGTTCAGTTGCTAGAGGTAAGCAACCAAATTGGTGCCAGTGTTCGACTTTGTCAGTAAACACTTTGGGTGAGGCAAAGCACATCTCTTGTTCTTCGATGGTGACGGCAACCTGCATGGTGTGAGCACGTGTCATTCGAGCACCGGTTAGAGCATCATGAATTTCATAATCGATGCGCAGGCGATTTTCCCACTCGGTGAGTTTCGCCGTTACCTTAATCTTGTGATTAAACGGTATCGCCTTAATGTATTTCACGCGGGTATCGATGATAGGCCACATGTAGCCAGAATCCTTCATCTCATGGTAGTTGTACTCAATCTTATCCATCATGATGCGCCTAACTTCTTCAAAGAATCGGAAGTAGTTGCCGTGATAGATCACGCCCATTGGGTCGGCATCTTGGAATGAGGTGATAAGCGTCACCTCAGATTGTAATGGGTGAAGGATTTCAGACATAAATCGCTCTCAACAATATTGCGTAAAGGGTTGGCTACTTTATGAGTAAAGTGACCAGTGCTGACTTTGAATACGAGCAATGAAGTGGCGTAGATCGCCTTCAAGTGGTCGATCTTCTACGATAAATTCAAACTCCTTAAGCACTTCGTCGCGAATGTGCTTGAGGTTCTCACTCATGTGGTGCTCATCAAGCTCATTGTGGCGCTTACGAAGTTCGAGTGCTTGTGTCCCCGCCAGTAGTGACGCTGCTGCCACTTGTTCGGTTAGCTCTAGAACGCGTAAACAGTCACGAGCTGCGATGGTGCCCATACTCACTTTATCTTGGTTGTGACACTCAGTTGAGCGAGAGAATACGCTTGCTGGCATGGTGTGTTTCAATGCTTCTGCTGTCCAAGCTGAAACGCCAATCTGTACTGCTTTAAAGCCGTGGTTGATTGGCTTACGTTCGCCTTCAGCACCCGTTAGGTTGAATGGCAAACCGTTGTTGAACTTGTAGTCCATCAGCTGAGCCATTTGACGGTCAAGCAGATCAGCAAGGTTCGCAACTGCAGTTTTTAACGTATCCATCGCCATTGCAATGTGTCCACCGTAGAAGTGTCCACCGTGCAGTACGCGCTCATTATCACCATCGATAATTGGGTTGTCGTTGGCACTGTTTAGCTCGTTCTCGATCATTTGGCGTAGCCAAGGCAGAGAGTCTTGAACCACGCCGATAACATGTGGAGCACAGCGCAGAGAGTAACGATCTTGGAGGCGATCACTGTTACGTGGCGGGCGATCCGCTTGCAGATCATCACGCAGCCATGCAGCAACTTGTTGTTGACCAGGATGAGGTTTGACTGCAAACAGCGCTTCATCGAAATGGAAGTCATTGCCGTGCATACCGACTGATACCATAGCGGTGATCTTAGTTGATAGCTGAGCTAGATATTCCGCACGCTTGTAAGCGATACAAGCTAATGCCGTCATTACAGACGTACCATTCATCAACGCCAAGCCTTCTTTTGGCTTAAGTTTGATAGGGCTAATTCCTAACTCTTTGTAGACGTCACTGGTTGGGCGCACTTCACCTTTGTAGATTACATCACGCTCACCAATCAGTGCTGCGGCTAAGTAAGACAGAGGTGTTAAGTCGCCACTGGCACCCACCGATCCTTCTTGAGGAATGCGTGGTGAGATGTCTTGGTTGATTAGGGTAACGATCTGGTTGAGTAGATCGTGAGTCACACCAGAGACACCTTGTGATAACGAACAAAGACGAGTTGCAAGGACTGCACGAGCTTGTTCGTGAGACAATATTTCACCTAAACCACAGCCGTGAAAACGTGTTAAATGCAGTGGTAGCTCGTCAACTAGGTTTGGCGGAATCGCAACCGTACATGAGTCACCGTAACCCGTCGTTACACCGTAAATCACACCTTCTTCTTTCAATAGGCGTTCTAAGAAAGCGACACCACGGTCGATCTTAGATGTGAATGCTTCACTTGTGTTCATCGAGGCTTTTGCGCCTTGTGAGATAGCGACAACATCCTCAATCGTGAGGCGCTCGGCACCAAAGGTGATGCTATTTGGATTCTTTTTCGTCATGGTGCTTGCTCAATGTCCAAAAATTAAAAAAGTTGTACCACTGAAGCGGTGCTTGCAGTGTGTAGTGCTGAAGTCGATTTGCGTATTTTTGCACGACTTGCTGTAAAGATTGTTCGCGAGTCTTTCTTGGTAGCTCGATCTTGTTGCTAAAATGCTCGAAATAGACATTAAAATGCGGCTTAGATTGTGAGTCGTCACGTAACCCAAACAGCAAAAATACGGGTGCTTTGAGAACCGAGGCTAACATAAATGGACCTTGAGGGAATGGAGCTTCCTTACCTAAGAACTCAGCCCATACTGAGCGGCTCTCTTTGCTGGTGGAAGTTCGATCGCCAACAATCACGATCCATTCGCCTTGCTCTAGTTTCTGTTGTAACAAGATAGCGGTATCAGGCCCCATCGATGTCACCTGAATCAGATTTAAATCAGACTGCGGGTTAACCGCTTTCATCACGGAATTAAAACGTTCGGCGTGTTCTGTAAAAACCAGGGCGTTGATTTTGATGTTCGAGTGTCTGCGACCTAAAGCTCGGCACAGCTCAATATTGCCAAGGTGAGATCCAAGGATTAGCACACCTTGCTTATTTGCCACCATGCTCTCGAACTGGTCTTGGCCATGAATAGTCAGGTTATCTGCCGAGAAATCACCTTTCCATGCCGCGAGCTTGTCGAGCATCGTATGGCCAAATGAAAGCAGATGGTTGTAACTGGTTAGTTCTCCGGGGAGCTCAATATTTTGCTGTTCCGCATAGGCTTTTAATTGGAATAGATATTGTTCGGAAGCGTTTCGCGCACGCTGGCCCGTCAAGTGGTAGTAACGCATCACACCACGCAGAATGAGGTTGAACACACCGCGACCTAACAAGGTATAAATGGCTAATAACAGCTTAATGCCTAATACTGTGCCGCGTTCTTGAGTGCGGGACCAGTGTGGTTGTTCAGAAGCTTGCGGCTCTGAATCAGTCGATAAATTTGGGTTATTATCAGCTGAATCGGATTTGAAATGGCGAGCAATCAGTTTTGGTGCTCTTGGCAGCATGCTGAAGAATAGACGTGTATGCATCCAACTGATTTTGACGTTATCCCACAACGCATCGAAATGAGAGATGCCGTTCTCAGGATAGATAACGCGCGTTTCAACGAAGTCTATGTCGCAACCTTCCCAATACAGGCGAACCAAAATCTCGATATCGAAGTCCATTCTCGAACCAACATCGTACTTATTCAACACAGTTTGAGTTTGGTTGATAGGATACGCTCTAAAGCCACACATGCTGTCTTTAATTGATAAAGAAAGGGTTTCTATCCATACCCAGATATGTGTCGCGTAGCGCCCATAGAGCCTTGCTTTGGGTACGCTGTCGTCGTAGATAGGCTGGCCTGATATCAGACGTTGTGGCTTAGCTTGTGAGGCCTCAATCAATGTTGGCAAGGCTTCTTGGTCGTGTTGCCCATCAGCATCTATCTGAATAGCGTGGCTAAAGCCTAGTTGCTGCGCTTTTTTGATTCCGGCTTTTACTGCGCCGCCTTTACCTTGGTTCTGTTCAAGCGTCACCAAGGTTACGTTTGAATTCTCTGCTAGGGGAGACAGAAACTGTTTTGTTGTGAGTTCACTGCCATCGTCAACGATGATGATCGGTAACTCAAAATGATGAAGTGACGACACCACAGCCGGCATGGTTGCGCCATGGTTAAAGCACGGGATAAGGAAGCAAGCCTTGTAGCTGCTTTCTTTTGTGTGGTGTTGAGAAGTAGCCTCGACGGGAGCGCTATTCACTTTTTTCTCCCAGCTTCATTTTGCCTGAAGAGTGGGTCTGTTCACCGTTGTTTGATGTGTAACTAAAGCTCAGCTTGTCTTTGTCAGCATCCCATTTGAGTGATAGCTGGATTGTAGCGTCAGGCAGGATAGGCTCTTGGAACTTAATGACTTCCATTCCTTTAAAGAAACCAGGAACGCCTAACTCTTGGACTGCGTAGTGAAGTGCCCAATCAATTTGCGTGACGCCAGGTAGAATAGGGAAGCTCTTGAAGTGCCCATTAAAGTCGGTGATATCTCCGCTAACATGAAGTGTCAGGGTCGATTCATTTTCTACCGTGTCTACAGCAATGATGTTTGGTTTTCTTTTATCCATAGGGCGTGCTTAGAATCCTTGGGCAAATATTGGTTCTTTGACAAAAATATAAAAAGATAATCTCAGTGTAAAATACGATCAGCGGTTTCTATGATTTTATTAGCTGTTCTATGTGAGATGTTAATCGCTTACCTTGGCTGTTGAGGGGGATCTCATCGACAACACGGTATTTTCTCGGGATTGCGATTGGCTCTAACCACTTTCTGAGTTCTGTACGCAGCATCAACCAGAATTTACCTTTGCTCATGGTCGATAGAGCGGCTTGGCCTTCATCTGATAATACCAAAACAGAGGCTAATATTAATCGCTCAGGCTCCTCAAATGGAATAACCACGCACTCACTTATCCAAGGCAGTTGCTCCAGTCGCTTTTCCACTTCAACCAGTGATACTCGCTTTTCTTCTATCTTGATCACTCGGTCCGTTCGGCCCTTCAATATGAATTGATTCTCCGAGACCATCTCGCACTCATCAGAGGTTTGATACCAGTTATTCTTATCGATGTACGGCGACAATAACTTAATGCAACTCTCACTGTTGAGACTAGCCTCAATACAGGCAAAAAGCTGCCAAGGCGTTTGAGCGCTCTCTTGCTGACGAAATGCGATGCCACCGGTTTCTGTGCTACCAAAGACTTCAATCGGTAAATGACCAAGCAGATCTCGTGACTGGTGAGCCGACTCGGTAGGCAATGGACCACCCGAAGAGAAGATTCCTGCAAGTTGTACCTTGTTGGTCTCATGCTTTAATCGTTTAAGTAGCGCTGGGCTGCTGATCAGTACACAGTTTTGATTTGCGTGAGATAAGATCTGTTCTGGGTATTCAAGGTTGTGTCGAGCAAATGGAACACCAGAGCATAGTGGGCATAAGATTCTAAACAGCAAACCATAGATATGTTGATGAGAAACTGTGCTTTGGATTTGCTTTCCCTTGAGTAACTCACCCCAGTTCTTGTGTAACTGAGCGGTCTCAATATCGAGGTGCTCTAACGTTTTATCTATCGCTTTTGGCGTGCCACTTGAACCTGAAGTGAACAGAGTTAATGGGACTGTTGCCAAATCAATGGTCGTAAGATTCTCGGTTAGAGGTTTTTGTGCTTCAGTGTTTGAATCCAATAAGGTTTGGATATTACGAACGTCATTCACCTCAACTTCGCCAATCGAGTTATCAACTAGCAGGCAATCAAACTGCTTACTTAACTCAGCAAGCGCACATGGCTGGTAGTTGCCCGGTAAGATGATGTGTTTGTTGGCTGCTGTACATGCCAAAAAGGCCACCGCAAATAGGTAGCTGTCTTGGGTACAAATCGCGATTCGTTGAAAAGGGGATAAAGACAAAAATTGTACGAGTTGAGATAAGTCGTCGTTAAATGTTTGCCACGTAATCTCGCTATTGTCGTCAAAGCAGACAATAGATTCAGGGGCTCTGTCCTGGCTAAGAAGCTCAGACAACGAGGTGTAAGATACGGTTTGGGTCATAACAATTTAACTCTGACGAATGCGCTGTCTTACTACCCACTCTCCTGCAAAGAGTAACCCTGCAAACAGATAGCTGAGTAAGCCATTGTATAGGGTCCATACTTCTAGCGGTTGGAAGCAGGTGTAAAGGGCAATAGAGCCATTGATAACAAAGAACAAGCACCACACTTTGGTGACTTGTCGTGTGTAATCAACGCCACTTTGCGGAAGTTCAGGCTCTTGAAGGCGAGCAAGACGTTCGATAATCGTTTGTGGTTGCCATAGGCTCGAAGCGAATACAACCAGCATACAAACATTAACGATAACGGGATAATAGGTTAGCCAGCCGTGTTGCTTAAAGGCTAAGCCTAAAGCCAGCAGAACAATACCGGCACTTCCACTGATCCAAGCTAGGTGTTTTAGCTCTTTGATTTTAGCCTGACCGCCGGTGAAAATGCGTACAGCAAAGATAGCGGCTAAGGCAATACCAACGGTTTGTAAGCCAAACTTGTTGAGTCCAAAGTAAACCGCTATTGGATAAGTGAAAAGTATAATTGCCGACAGTAAAGTCAGCAGAGGACGCATTAGGCGTCCTTCAATAGTTCAACCACAGATTCGACAACGTCATTAACGGTGCGCACTGCTTTGAACTCTTCAGGTTTGATCTTCTTACCTGTGACGTTCTGTAGGTGAACGACCAAATCAACGGCATCAATGCTGTCTAGGTCTAGATCAAGATAGAGATGAGCTTCAGGGGTGATATCTTCAGCATCAAGCTCGAACAGCTCAATAAGCGCATCTTTAACCTGGTTGTATACTTCTTGTTGGTTAGCTTGTGTCATAAAGATCTGTCTAGTTATTCGTTTGAGAAGAGATGTAGTTCGCTAGATTTTCAACTGACGCAAAGTGCTGTCGAGTGTTTGAATCATCTGCATCGATAACAATGTTGTACTTTTTCTTGATAGCAAGGCCAAGCTCAAGGGCATCGATAGAGTCTAGTCCAAGTCCATCACCAAATAGTGGAGCTTCCGTTTCAATCTCATCAATGCTCATGTCTTCAAGGTTCAATGCGTCGATGATCAGTTGTTTCAGTTCGTTGTGTAATGTTTCCACTTTGGCCTACTTAATGCTTTATCTGAATGCTGCTTTAAGGGGGCGATTCTACATTATATGAGGTATTTTCGAAATGCCGATATCGCCTGTTATGTTATTGATACGCTAAATGTTTTCTTCGGAAGGGAAAATTGTTTGTGCAAGATGATGATTAAGGCGCCTTGCTGCCGAAGTTAAATTATTTGAGCCTTCAATAAATGGTTCGACTTCTATTTTACCTTTCACCGCGACATGAAAAAAGGGCTTCGACGCAGGAACTTGATACCATTTTTTCTCTTTCGTTAAGAATGTCGGAGAAACCGTAATATGAATCACGCGTAAATCGGTTTGTGTTCGAGTCGCGATTTGTGCCGCCCCACGCTGTAAGGATGGTTCAATTCCTGGCGTTGTGCGAGTTCCTTCGGGAAAAATCAGCATGACATTGCCACGTGAGAAGCGTTCTTCACAGCGCTCTAAAAGATCGTCAGGGGCTTGGTTCGGTATATAACCTGCCGCTTTGACAATCCTTTTCATAAAAGGGTTTTCCCAAATGGCCGCTTTGACGAGGCAATCACATTGAGGAAGTTGAGAGGCGATCAGCACATAGTCAATCAAACTTGGGTGGTTGGCGACGATAATGCAGTTACGGTCGTTACGCAGTAGTTCTGCACCATCAATTCGGTAATCGATTGCTCCGGTGAACTTCATGATTTGGCAAAAGGCGTTGAATGAGAAACGAATCAATCGCTGTGCTTTAAGCTCTCTTTTAATGGTGTTGGAAGTCGTTAGCGCGATAGTGGGTAAGATTAAGAAGCTTAATACTAAGCCACCTAGACCAAAGATGGTAAAGCACAGCCCTGTCGCGAATACTCGCCAATATTGGTCGATTTTGCTCATGATTGTGGACCTGTCTCGGTGTTATTTACCCAAGACCAAGTTTGGTGCTTGCCAGCAATAGCCCACTTATTTGCGCCCAATAAGATATGTTGGAGCGTTTGTAGCCCTTGTGGTAACACGGAAGGTGCTTGGTTGGCTTCTACTGTTCTAGTAATAGAATATTCACTGCCAACGCTGAGCACTAAGCCCAGAGCATAATCCGTATAGTCTTGTGTTTCGTATTCTTGGTAAAGCTCAGGCAAAGGCTGGTCGAAGTCAATGACGAGTACACGATGTGACGGGTACTGATGTAGGTAAAGATAAGCTTCGATCAGAGCGTTGTGGAAAGTATCTTGGCCGGCCGCAATAGAGGTCAGAGGGATTGGTGCTTTCGCTGCGATGGTAGTTAACCCTGCAGCTGTATTATGCACGGACTGTGAAAACGCCATTGGCGAGGCATCATCACCTTCCAATATCGACTGGATCAAGGTTGCGGTTCGGTGCAGTTCACCATGTCGACTGGCAAAAACCAGATAATCAATCGAGTTGTCTTTTAAGAGTGTCAATGCAGTTTGAACGGCCAATTTACTTTGTAGGCTCATTCGGCGGCGCATCATCGGTGGGATCGCTTTAAATTCAGTTGAGCCATCTTGTGGCCAATCTAAATTAGTGCTCCACGCTTGCCATTGGGCAACAGAATTGAGACCAGCCGAATTTGCAGACCATTTCTCAATATTAAACGACATTAATTGGGATTGATTTGACATAGAGTATTGATTTGCTTTGAGTCTAACTAAATACTATGCGCGCTTATAAATAAACACAGATAAGGAATTTAAATGAAATTACTAAAAATAGCAGTTTCAATGTTATTCATATTCGTTCTTGCAGGATGTGGACGCGTCCAACCTGTAATGAATGTTGAGGATACTCCAGTTGCACTGAATCTTCAAAGTAAACAGGTTAAATCAGCTATTTCTGAATCTGCTGAAAATCGAGGCTGGTTGGTTTCAGAAATAAAGCCTGGTTTGATCCGCGCTGAATTGTATGTTCGTTCGCACCACGCTGTGGTTGAAATTCCTTATAGTGATAAGTTTTACTCTATTCTTTACGTTGAATCAGAGAATTTGAAGTACGACGATGGTGAAATACACCGTAATTACAACCGTTGGGTTAATAACTTAAACGTTGATATTAAACGTAAGCTTGCGCAAATGGCAGCTGAGTAACTCTCTATTATTTAAAGTTAGGTTTTTCGTGTCGGAATATAAATTAGATCCATTCAACGCATTAGAAGCAAAAACAGAAGCGCAGAAATTGTCTTTCGCTCCGATTGTTTTTCATACTGCTCGTACACTTCGTGATTTAGGCATTTTGAAAGCGTTAGATGACGCGGGCAACGAGGGTTTACCAGCAGAGTCTATCTCTGAATCGACCGGTGTCTCTGAGTACGGCGTGAAAGTCCTGCTCGATATGGCGTTAAGTGCTCATATTGTGACTTGGGAAAAGCCTAACTACAAAATGGCTAACCTTGGTTTCTACCTTCTGCATGATGGTATGACTAACGCAAACATGGATTTCACAGCCGATGTTTGTTATGCCGCGATGATGCATCTAACAGAAGCGATTGAAGAAGGCACACCTGCAGGCTTGAAAGAGTTGGGTGATTGGGAAACCATTTACCAAGGCTTGTCTCAATTGCCAGAAAAAGCAAAAGAGAGTTGGTTCAAGTTTGATCACTTCTATTCGGATCGCTCGTTCCCTGTGTTACTTGAAAAAGTCTTCAGCAAGAAACCTAAGTCGCTGGTGGATATCGGCGGCAACACGGGTAAGTGGGCGATGCAATGCTGCAACCATGATGCGGACGTTGAGGTGACGATTGTTGATTTGCCACAGCAGCTAGAAATGGCAATGGCAAACGCGGCAAAGCATGGTCATCAAGAGCGAGTCACGCCATTCCCAGCGAATATGCTCGATAAACAGCAAACTCTGCCAACGGGCGCGGATGTTTGGTGGATGAGTCAGTTCCTTGATTGTTTCTCGCCAATGGAGATTCTGAGCATATTAAAGCGCGTTCGCTCTCATATGTCAGAAGACGCGACTGTCTATATCCTTGAACTGTTTTGGGATGCACAGAAATACGATGCGGCTTCTTATAGCTTAAACGCGACGTCTCTCTACTTTACCTGCTTGGCAAATGGCAACAGCCGTTTTTACCGCAGTGAAGATTTCTTAGAGATCGTTGAAGAAGCGGGCTTTGAAGTGGTAACTCGCACCGACGATATCGGTCTTGGTCACACGCTTCTTGAATTGAAAGCTGGCGCGCAATAAAAATAACAAACATGGCTTAAATAATGAAAAAACTATCAACTCAAGTGGTGATCATCGGAGCTGGGCCATCAGGGTCTATTGCTGCGTCTTTACTTCATAAAAAAGGCATCGATGTTCGAGTGATTGAAAAGAGCGTATTCCCTCGCTTTTCTATTGGTGAAAGCCTATTACCAGCTTGTATGGAAGTGATTGAACAGGCTGGGATGACTGACGCAGTGATCAACGCTAACTTCCAATACAAAGATGGCGCTGCCTTTCGCAAAAATGGTGTTTATACGGCGTTCAATTTTGAAGACAAGTTCTCTTCTGGCCCTGGAACCACGTTTCAGGTTCAGCGAGGTGCCTTTGATAAGGTTTTGGCAGATACGGCTGAGGCGCAGGGTGTCTGCATTGATTACCAACATGAGTTAATGGGCATTAATTTCACCGACGACAGCACCATTTTAGATGTACAAGTGCTGGGTGGAGAGCGTTATCAGATAGAAGCTCAATACGTTCTGGATGGCAGTGGTTTTGGTCGAGTGCTACCAAAAATGCTTAACTTGGAAGAGCCGTCATCGCTTCCTCCACGCAAAGCTATTTTTACGCACATTAACGATCATATTGCAGAGGTGGATACCGATCTTGAATATGACCGAAATAAAATTCTTATCTCTGTGCATCCAACCAACCCTGATGTTTGGTATTGGTTGATCCCGTTTAGTAACGGTGTCTCTTCGTTTGGTGTGGTAGGAGAGCCTAAGTTCTTTGAGTCCTATCCAGAAGACAAGATTGCTGCAATTAAACAGCTGGCAGCGGAAGAGCCGGGCTTGGCTGAGATACTGGCAAGCGCCGAGTATCCAAACCCTGCGGGTGAAATTGGTGGCTATTCTGCCAATGTAAAACATTTGGCGACGGATAAGTACGCGTTGCTTGGCAATGCCGGCGAGTTCCTTGACCCGGTGTTCTCGTCAGGCGTGACGATTGCGATGAAGTCGGCACAGTTTGCGGTTGAGTGTGTCGAAAAGCAACTTAACGGTGAGAAGGTAGATTGGGAACGCGATTATGCCGCTCCGTTGATGGTTGGTGTAAACACCTTTAGAACGTATGTTGAGGGGTGGTACTCAGGTACTTTGCAGGATGTGATTTTCTATCAAGATCCAAATCCAAAGATTAAGCAGATGGTGTGCTCAATTCTGGCGGGTTACGCATGGGATCAAGCCAACCCTTATGTGAAAGAGTCTAAGCGCCGATTGGCGACACTGGCTGAGATATGCCGAAACTAGGTAATCGATTTTGTATGTAGCAATACTCTAAATTGTCACGATGGATCGTCATAAATTAAAAACAGCCGCAATGTGCGGCTGTTTTTGTATCTGAAAAATATGGGTGGTCAGCTTAATCGGATTTAAGCCTATTTTAAGTCGATGCTGTTCAATCGTCCCATAAATATAAGTAGATCAATTACGTCTTTGTGAGCATCAAGCAGCGCACGTTTGGTTTGGCTATAAGCTGCAAGTCGGCCGTGCTTTCTGATTGAACATACCTTGGTTTTGTACTTGTAGTCACCATTCTCAGAGAAGACGCGCCACTTAGCGATGTAGCACTCGTCGCGGTGCTCAGGATCATTCTGAGTTGGATTTGGCTTGAATACAATTTTGGGTTCTAAACTATGAGGCAGGCGCGTCATTAGGTAGGGCTCTTTGAGGACTTTGGGCCAAAATTTACCCCAAAGCTGTCTGCCCAGTTCATCTCTTAATTTAATGGTTTTCTTTAGTGCTTTGTCTTCACCCATACGAACAAAACCGACCGACCGATGCAGCACCGTATCTTCGGGAGTATGAATGTGGATCTTAAAAGCGGTTTTACCTTTCGAGATAAAGCGGTAACCGGTAGCACCAATTAGATTATTCTGACTCATAGTTTGCTAAGTGATGATTATGTTATTAATAAGATTACGCCAAATACTGCAAAACCGAAACTAATACCCATGAAAAAAATAAAGCCTTAACAAAAGTGCTAAGGCTTTATTAGAAACTATGAGACGGGCGTGTCGCTAACTACATGATTTTCTGCATCACATCACCAATTTGAATGCTTCCTGCAAGGCTTGGTTGGTCGATCGTCAGTTCTGCTTCGTTTTCATAAACGCGAGAAACCGTCAGTGTGATATCGCTTTGAGATACCTTATTACGTGGCAAGCCGCGTTGGTCGATAAACGAACCTGTGTGCCACAGTTGCAGCTTGTCACCTTGTTGAACACCATGCATTCGACCTAAATCAATGGTCACAGTGTTACCAAATACCGCTGCCACCTCTGGAAGCGTGATTTTACATGACACTTCAGATTCCAAGTCCAACATAATATTGCGGCTAACACGCAGCATCATACTGCCGTAGGTTGATGCCCAGAAACGAGCACTGCGGGTGTCCACTTCACTGGTCTTAGCAAATGGCCACTTTGCCACTTCACGATAGCTGCGGTTGTAAACCTGATGTCCTGTTTTGCCATCGAAGACTTGCATCTCTAACGCAAACTGACGATTGATGATGTCATCTTTCAAAAGCTTGGATTCGATGGTCGCGGTTAAATCTGTAATGTCACCACCAATGATGTACTGCGCGCCAGTGTCTTGGGCGATCATCTTGATCACCTCTGGTCGACGCTTGTCGATATCGTAATTGGTCGTGCCAACGGAAACAAAGCTGCGAGATTCTTGCGCCAGCTGTCGATCCACGACATGGCCAAAATCATCACCAATGTTATAGATTCTGCCCATCACTGCTTGCTGAGGGGAGGTCACATCAATGTTGCCGACCAAAAATGTCTTCTTGTATTGGCTCTCATGGCAAGCATTTGCCGAAGGATAGATATCGATCCTTGCGGTGATCATTATATTGCCACTGCGTTTTTTCTCTTTTTCTACCAAGATGTAGCGCACTTCATGATTGGTAAATTGAAACTCTTTCTTGTTTGCGTCGAGGTACGGCGTGAGGTTAGCAATGCTACCAATGTCGGCTCCTGAGAACTGGATCGCTTTATATACCGCGTCTTCCAAAGCATGGACCCTTGCGGCGCTCTCTGACGATACGATGGCTGCTGTACCGGTAACTTCATACCAAGAGGCATGAGCACTGAAGCTTATGGTTATCAGTGAACTTATTGAAAATAAGTAAGAAATTATTTTTTTCATCTATTCGTTACCAGTTGGGTATAAATATTGCTTAACAAATAACTATAAGCTTGAAGCTGACTTAAGTGCGTTTTTCTTAATCTGAACCATTAATGAAAAGCAAAGACTGTTCCAACATTGTAATCCATTGAAAAGAATAATGGTGAGAACATATTGGAACAGGGAGCACTAAACCTATCTGGAGATAAGAGAATGAAAAAATGGCTCGTAGTAATGAGTGTCATGTTGTTGACCTCATGCGCTTATTCGCCAATCTATAACGGCAAGTCTGAATATTCAGGCAGTCAGTTTATGTTGATGGATAGCCCTCGTCATACCATGGATTTCTTCGTGGAAAGTATGACCGAAGATCTGATCATTTCGAATACGAGTATCTCAGCAAGAACTCCGATAGCGATTACGTCGTTTGTTGACCTGCAACACATGGACACAACGAACTGGCTAGGAAACTCGGTATCAGAAGGTTTCATTCATCAGTTTCAGCGTCGTGGCTTCAAGGTTGTTGATTTCAAAACAACAGGTTCTATTCAAGTGACTCATCAAGGTGACTTTGCGTTAAGCCGCGATTGGAAAGACTTAGCTCAAGAACAAGACGTACAGTACGTACTGACAGGCACTATGCTTCGCCAAGAAGGTGGTGTGTTAGTCAATGCTCGTGTTGTTGGCATGCAAACTCGCATTGTCGTGGCGACGGCACAAGGCTTCTTGCCTGCAGACCGTATTGGTCGTGACCTAGATACTCTAAACAGTATTCGAACTCAAGATGGCGTTATCATTCGTTCTGACCCAACGATCAGCCAGCCTTATACTGTTATTCTTCGCCCTTAGGAGTTCGAGATGAAGAAGTTAATATTTGTTGTTGCCGCTTTATTGCTTGTTGGCTGTCAGCCATTGCAGAGCATGAGACCTGATGATTTCTTAGTGGCTGTTGGCTATGCGAGTATCAGTGAGCAGAAAGGTCGTAACGACGAAGAGAGACGTATCCGCGCGATGAGAGCCTCTAAGATCGATGCTTATCGTGAGCTTGCTGAACAGGTTTACGGCATGCGAGTAAGCGGTCGAGCAGAACTTGAAGATCAACGGCTTGGTACAGAGCGTACGTCAGGTGCGGTTGATGGTGTTATCCGTGGCGCAGAAGTGGTGCGCAGTTACCCTGTGGGTGATAGCTACGTAACAGAGCTTCAGTTGGATATTCGCAAGATGGATCAGCTACGTAACTACGGTGAAGTTCAGGCAGTACCTGAGAAGAGACAACAAACACTGTTCTAATTTCGGTGTTCGAATTGAATATTCAGTGATATTGGTTGCTACTCGCTTTCCAGATGGCATATCGGCAACCAATAACTAATATGGATGTAAAAGCGGCAAGTATGAAAATACTTGCCGCTTTTTTGTTTATCGATTTTGTCAGGGTGTTCAAAGGCTGATTAGAAATTTTGATAAAGAACAACGACAGAAATAGCCTGAGATACAGACTTAAGTAGGAGTGTTGTTGAAGAGGTAGCTTAACTAGGCTTTTACGTTGGTTCCCAGCGTGGAAATAGTATGCGTTTGACCACCGGCATTGTAGGTCATGCCAATTTTACCGTGGCTTTGCTGCATCATATTGCTGAGTTTTTTGAAGCTAAGGTGTGCTCGATTCAAGGCTTCGCCATTCACAAGGTTCGCTTGCTGGCAATCGTGCACTATGGACTGGATCTTGCTGACTAACTGAGCAAGTTCAGGGTTCTCGGTCAGTTCTGAGATATTGGTATGGGTCGCGATTCGCTGATCGGTTGATCTTAATTGTTCAACAAGGACTACTTTTTCTTTGGCGATTCGCTCAATATCGTTTGATTGTCGGCTCGTAATAGCGGTTTTCTCTGAACTTAATAATTCAGATAAGGCTTTGGCATTTTGAAGTTGAAAATTAACTAAATCTGCTAGTGCCGCCATAACGTAAACCTATTCATAACCTCGTATGCTTTAAGACAATCACTTCAATCAAAAGTGAGTGTTGGCTTAAAGACCTTTTAATTCATCTTCGAACTTGATCATGTTGTCTGCCAGTTTTTCTGGATCAACAGTGTATGAACCGTTCGCAATCGCTTCTTTGATCGCTGCTACTTTCACAGAATCAAAGCTTGGTTGTGCTGCCATATCTTGGTGGAGCTGACCAATCGCTTTGCCTTGTTGGCTAAGTGAAACCGCATCTTTGCTTGCTGGTGATTTAGTTGATACATCAGAACGTGATGCCTCAGAACTAGAATCAGAGCGTACTGCTGATCGGTTAGTGGTCGCTAGGGTTTGCCCTGAACGAATATTATCAATGCCTGCCATAGTTAAGCCTTTTTCTTCAAAAATGGGAACCTGTACAGTCAATATCGACCAAGGGTTCGAATACTTTAGCAATTTTTAGCTCAATAGTCGAAAAGCGACAAAACACCGCCGCCGTTATATTTGGCGTTAGAGTAGAGAGTGAAATCGCTAACGATACCGTCAATTTAGAAGTAAAGAGTTAAAAGTAAACTGTGACTTCAGACATGCTGGTAACAATTCCTTCAATTATACGCTGTGATTTGTCATTTTTCACTCTTACTTGATCACCCATAGAGCCATCGGTAAGCGCAGTCCCTTTGGTGGTAATGGTCATGCCACCTTTTACTGCCTGTATGATAACCTTCTCGTTTCGGCACACGACACAGATATCACCTCTTTCTACAACATCGCCCGGTCTTAGGTTCTTTTTTACCTTAGCGCCGATGACTTGTTGTGGGGCTGTGAAACCTTGGCGACGAAACTTGTTAAGAGAAATCATAGCGGTGGTGACATCGTATTGACCGACGATTTCGCCTCTCGCGAGTGAACGAGTGGTGGTGACAAGGGGCACCGACATCGAAAGACGCACGGGTACATAAACGCGCCACTCATCAGGAACACATTGCACTAAAACCGTAATACTGCTGCGGGTATTGGTGGTGGTTGAGGCGCTGGTCTCTAAAGGCACTGGGCAGTCTGTCGCTTTGATTCTTGAGTCAACATTTGCTGAATTAACAAAGAGTTCGCCACCTTGTGGCTGCTCAACTGTATCAAGGATATGTTGCTCCGCTGCAGACTGAATCATCTCAATTTGTTCTGGGGTCGCAGCTTGTACAAAAAAACTAAACAATATTGATAAAATGCCGATAAACTTAGCGACAGTTTTAAAAGTAGCTCTACACATTGCTATGGAAAGAGGTGGCAAATTTGTTTTACAATACGTCATTCCGTTTCTCTGGTGGTTCGTAGCCTGCAGTAGACTAACACTTTTTATACAAAAAAGTTTGATATGGAGATGAGCTCATGACGGGTATTCTTGATTCGGTGAATCAGCGTACGCAACTCGTCGGTCAAAACCGATTAGAATTACTAACCTTTCGCCTAATGGGGCGTCAGCGTTACGGCATTAATGTCTTTAAAGTAAAAGAAGTGCTGCAATGCCCTAAGCTGACAAAGATGCCAAACTTGAACCCACTGGTTAAAGGTGTAGCACACATTCGTGGCCAAACGATCTCTGTGATCGACTTGAGCTTAGCGATTGGTGGCCGTCCTACAACGGATATTGAAAAGTGTTTTGTGGTTATCTCTGAGTTTAACCGAACCATTCAAGGTTTCTTGGTAAGTTCAGTTGAGCGCATTATTAACATGCACTGGGAATCGATTCTTCCGCCGCCAGATGGCGCAGGTAGAGCTAACTACCTGACAGCGGTAACCAACATTGATAATGAATTGGTAGAAATTCTTGATGTTGAGAAGATCCTTGCAGAAATTTCTCCTGTTGATGAAACAATGGACAGCAAGATTGCTGAAGATATTGCGAAAGTAGAACAAGAGAAAGAACTGGTTCGCCGCATCTTGATTGCTGATGACTCGACCGTTGCTCGTAAGCAGGTTCAACGTGCTATTGAGTCGATTGGTTTTGAAGTTATCTCGGTGAAGGATGGTAAAGAAGCCTACGAGAAGCTGATACAGATGTCATCAGAAGGCAGTATTTACGATCAGATTTCATTGGTGATTTCTGATATCGAAATGCCAGAAATGGATGGATACACGCTGACTGCTGAGATTCGTCGTCACGCCGAACTTAAAGATTTATACGTAATTTTACACTCATCGTTGAGTGGTGTATTTAACCAAGCCATGGTTGAGCGTGTTGGAGCTAACTCCTTCATCGCTAAATTCAACCCAGATGAGCTTGGTGCAGCTGTAAAAGCTGCGTTAACTAACTAAAAGAGACATTAATGACTGCTATAACAATAAGTGATCAAGAGTATCGCGATTTCAGCCGTTTCTTAGAATCTCAATGTGGCATTGTATTAGGTGACAGCAAGCAGTATTTAGTGCGCAGTCGTCTAAGCCCATTAGTAACGAAGTTTAAGTTAGCTTCTTTGTCTGATTTGTTGAGAGATGTAGTAACAGGTCGAAACCGTGAGCTGCGTGTGGCTGCTGTCGATGCCATGACGACGAACGAGACACTTTGGTTCCGTGATACTTACCCGTTTGCTGTGCTTGCGGATAAGCTTCTACCGGAAATAGCGGCAAATAAACGTCCTATTAAGATTTGGTCTGCGGCAAGCTCTTCAGGCCAAGAAGCATACTCAATGGCAATGACGATTCTTGAAACTCAAGCTCGTAAGCCAGGTATGCTGCCAAATGTATCGATTACCGCAACTGACATCTCAGCAAGTATGTTGGATATGTGCCGCACTGGCGCTTACGACAACCTTGCATTGGGACGTGGACTTTCTCCAGAGCGCCGTCGTACTTTCTTTGAAGATGCGGGCGATGGCCGTATGAAAGTGAAAGATAACGTCAAGCGCATGGTGAACTTCCGCCCTCAGAACCTGATGGACAGCTATGCATTGTTAGGCAAGTTCGACATTATTTTCTGTCGTAACGTGCTGATTTACTTCTCGCCTGATATGAAGTCAAAGGTACTTAACCAGATGGCAAATAGCCTGAACCCTGGTGGGTACTTACTATTGGGCGCGTCTGAATCGTTAACAGGCTTAACCGATCGTTTTGAAATGGTTCGCTGTAATCCAGGCATCATCTACAAATTAAAGTAACGAGCGGCACCGATATTAGGTGTAAGGTTACCGTCTAAATTTTAAACCCAGCCAAGTGCTGGGTTTTCTTTTTCCTGCTTAAGCTATATCTTTAAGTCAGAGTGACATTCCAATTTACTCTATTTTTTGGCTTGTTTATTGCAAGTTTACCCACGAGTAACCTGTAAAAGCATTGATAGACCGCCTTGTTTCAAAAGTTGGTATATATATTGCTTTGGTTATTTCATAACAGTCAGTTCTTGAGTTGAGGTTTACATGGCTATTTCTTTTGACAATGCTTTGGGCATTCACCAGCACACAGTTGGTGTACGTGAGCGTAACGCTGAGGTGCTTTCCACCAATATCGCGCAAGCAAACACGCCTGGGTATAAAGCAAAGGGATTAGACTTTAAGAAATCACTGCAAGCGGCAAGTTCTGGGGCAAGCATTGGTCTTAGCCGTACAGATGGTCGGCACATTTCTGCCTCAACAACGGTGAACGGGGAAACGAAGTATCGCATTCCTACCCAACCTGATACAGGAGATGGCAACACGGTTGATTTGGATTTGGAAAGAAACCTTTTCATGCAAAACCAAATTAGGCATCAAGCCTCTCTCGACTTCTTAGGAAGTAAGTTCAAGAATTTAACTAAAGCGATTAAAGGGGAATAATTAGATGAGTTTATTCAATGTATTCAATGTGACTGGTTCTGCGATGAGTGCTGAATCTGTTCGTCTAAATACGACCTCGAGCAACCTTGCGAACGCGGACAGTGTAAGTAGTTCTGCTGAAGAAACTTACAAGGCTCGTCACGCAGTGTTCGGCGCTGAGTTAAATAAAGCACGCAACAGTGGTCACACTGTGCCTGTGAAAGTATTAGGTATTGTGGAAAGCGATAAGCCGCTAAGCGCGGAGTACAACCCGGATCACCCATTAGCGAACAACGAAGGCTACATCTACAAGCCTAACGTGAACGTTATGGAAGAGATGGCAAACATGATTTCGGCATCACGTGCGTACCAAACGAACGTACAGGTTGCTGACTCGAGTAAACAAATGCTGCTGCGTACGCTGCAGATGGGTCAATAAGGATAAGGAGGTAGCACATGGCTGGAATCAACAACAATGTTGGTCAAAGCGGCTTGTCCTATGTTGACCAGCTGAAGAGTCTTCAAGATGGCGCTAAAAAGCCCGACGAAACAACAGGTAAGCAGGATCTTAAACAAGAAGACTTCTTATCTTTGTTGACTAAGCAACTAGCACAACAAGACCCTTTCAAGCCGGTTAGCAATGACCAGATGATTGCGCAAATGGCTTCATTTGCGACCGTAGATGGCATTGGCAAAATGAATACACAGTTTGAAAGCTTGAATTCATCAATGACCTCTAACCAAGCACTTCAGGCCTCTTCATTAGTTGGCCGTGATGTATTGGTTCCTGGTGCGGCAGGTGTAAAACCCGGTGATGGCGGTATGGCGGCAATGGTTAAGCTTCCTCAGGCAATGGACAATGTAATGGTCCGTGTTGAGAACGAAGTTGGCCAATTGGTTCGCACATTTGATATAGGCTCTAAACCATCTGGTGATACACGTGTTGAATGGGACGGAAAAGACGAAGACGGTAACCCATTGCCGGCCGGTAAATACAACGTGAAAGCGTCGGGTTTGCTGGATGGCGAGAACACAGAGTTCCAAGTTTCCAGTTATGCGAACGTGAACAGTGTGCTTCTTGGTAAGGGCGATGGCAACGTACTACTCAATCTGGCTGGTTTCACATCGCCAGTACGACTTGCTGAAGTACTAGAAGTTGGTAAAGCGTAGCTCTTTATTGAGTGACTATGCTAGCTAGATAGATTAGGAGAATAATGGAATGTCATATGTAGCTTTAAGCGGCTTATCCGCTGCACAATTAGACCTGAATACAACCAGTAACAACATTGCGAACGCAAACACATTTGGCTTTAAAGAGTCTCGTGCTGAGTTTGGTGATGTTTACTCAAGCTCGTTGTTCACTAACGCAAAAACGACTGCTGGTGGCGGTGCGCAAGCTAGCCAAGTGGCGCAACAGTTCCACGAAGGTTCAAGTATTTATACGAACAACCCAATGGACTTACGTGTAAGTGGTACAGGTTTCTTTGCAGTATCGAAAGACCGCATGGTGCCAGAGATTAACGAATTAACGCGTAATGGTGCATTTCACCTAAACAAAGACAACTACATGGTTACCGCTAACGATGAGTTTCTTTTAGGTTACGATGTTGATCCAAACTCGGGTGAAGTTCTTTCTTACGCGCCAAAGCCACTCGACATTCCTGCTGAGTTTGGTAAGCCAAAACAGACAGAAAACATTGAAGTAGGAGTTAACCTTCCTGCAAACGGTGATCTTAAAGACCCGGCTGCATTTAACTACCAAGATGCTGATACCTATAACCGTGCAACGTCTTCGACGGTATACGATTCTATGGGTCAGTCTTACAAGTTAACGACTTACTACCTCAAAGATCAGACTCAACCAAACACTTGGCAGACATACTACACCATGTCAGATGAGAACGGTGAAAAGCCGGTCAACATTACTGGTGGTGATGCGACGAATGCACAAGGCCATGTTGGTCACACAATGAAGTTCAACAATGACGGTACGTTGGCGAGCCTGAACAATGGTCAGCCGATTAACTCGGAACCACTGGGTACTGGTGCGAACCCTATTGACTTGAACGGTGCTGATCCAACTCAAGTGCTTAAGTTTGGTCTAGATTCTTCAACTCAGTTTGCCGCTCCGTTTGAATTGACTAAGTTTGATGAAGATGGCGCGACAACAGGTTTCTTAACAAAAATCGATTTCGATGAGTACGGCAGTGTTCTAGGTACTTACTCAAATGGTGAAAACGTGATGCTTGGCCGTGTAGGCTTGGTTCGTGTACCCAATGAGCAAGGCCTAGATAAGAAAGGCGGCACTCAGTGGGATTCTACTAATGACTCAGGTTCTAAAATCTGGGGTGAATCGAACAAAGGTTCATTTGGTAGTATCAACAACGGCTCACTAGAGCAGTCGAACATCGATATGACTCAAGAACTGGTTGATTTGATTTCTGCTCAACGTAACTTCCAAGCGAACTCGCGTTCTCTAGAAGTGCACAACCAACTGCAACAGAATATTCTTCAGATTCGTTAATCGTTTCGAGCGTTTGAATCATCTGCGAATACCCAATTCAATGTTATTGAATTGGGTATTGTTGTTTGTCTTCTTATTTGCCGCCCCTATTGCCGCACGGTAATGCCACTGGCAACAATTCTTCCTGAATGATCCTTTAATGATCACCCCTCTTTGTTCATTTTCTATTTAAATTATTGATAAATAACAGTTAAAAATATTGGCACAGTGTTTGCTTTATAAGCTCTAGAAGATGATTTTTTGGAGCAAAATTATGGATCGCGCACTGTTTCTTGCCATGAGTGGCGCAAAGCAAAATATGCAGGCTTTGCAGCTACGTGCAAACAACCTTGCCAACGTAAGTACAACGGGTTTCCGTGCTGATTTAGCACAAGCACGTTCAATGCAAGCGTATGGTGAAGGCATGCCTACTCGTGTTTTCAGCATGACAGAGCGTCCTGGTCATAATTTTGCGCAAGGTAGTGTGGTTACCACTGGCCGAGATCTCGATGTTACCGTTCAAGGTGATGGCTGGATTTCAGTTATGGATAACACCGGCCGCGAAGGTTTAACGCGTAACGGTAACCTTAAGGTTGACCAAAACGGTTTGCTAACCAATGCAAGTGGCCATTTGGTGCTAGGTGAAAACGATGCGCCAATCACGCTGCCCATCCCAATCAGTAAAGTAGAAATTGGTACTGACGGTACGATTTCGGTGATTCCTCAAGGCGCTCCAGCTGAAGAATTGGCCGTCGTTGATCGTATTAAGCTTGTGCGTCCAGACAACCAAAGTTTGTTTAAAGATACGAATGGTCTATTCCGTTCGAAAAACCCAGATCAGGCATACGAAGCAGATGCAGCGGTAACGTTGCTAAAAGGTGCTATCGAAGGCAGTAACGTAAATGCTGTAGGTGAAATGACCAGCTTAATTGACTTACAACGTCAATTTGAAATGCAGGTCAAGATGATGAGCACAGCAGAGGAAATGGACAAGTCGTCTGATTCACTGCTTCGTATGAGCTAATAGAATTTAAAGGACATTGCTATGCATCCAGCATTATGGGTAAGCAAAACGGGTTTAGACGCCCAACAAACCAATATCTCAACGATTTCGAACAACCTTGCCAACGCCTCGACCATTGGTTTTAAAAAGAGTCGCGCGGTATTTGAAGATCTGTTCTACCAGAATATTAATCAACCGGGTGGTCAATCGTCTCAGAATACTGAGCTGCCAAGTGGTTTGATGCTGGGTGCGGGTTCTAAGGTAGTGGCAACTCAAAAAGTGCACACTCACGGTAACGCGCAAACGACGTCTAACAGCCTAGACATGATGATTGAAGGTGATGGTTTCTTCCAAGTTGAAATGCCAGACGGTGAAACAGGTTACAGCCGCAATGGTCAGTTCACACTGAACGGTGAAGGCGCGATCGTAACGTCGGGCCAAGGTTACCCTCTACAACCAGAAATCGTGATTCCTGAAGACGCGATCTCGGTAACGGTTGGTAACGACGGTGAAGTATCGGTTCGTCTACGTGGTGAGCAAAACAACGTCGTGGTTGGTCAAATTACCATTACTGACTTTGTAAACCCAGGTGGTCTAGAACCAGTAGGTCAAAACCTTTACTTGCCAACTGGCGCGAGTGGTGACCCACAAGAGGGTGTTCCGGGCTTTGATGGTCTAGGTAACATCCGCCAATCGATGCTAGAAACATCAAACGTAAACGTAACCGAAGAGCTGGTAAACATGATTGAAGCTCAGCGTGTATACGAAATGAACTCGAAAGTTATCTCGTCAGTAGACAAGATGATGAGCTTTGTTAACCAACAGCTGTAATTGGTTTATTCGCCGTTTACTTTTTAATTAATCGATCTGTTTTTGCTAATTGACCCATTTACCACTGCCTGCTGAGAGTATATCGCCATGAAACGTATTTTTTGTTTAGCCCTGTTAGCTTCGATGACTGGTTGTACAGTACTGGATCCAATTGAGACGCCAGCACAAGAGAACGCGACCACAGTGGTTGATGCGGTTGAAGGCGATAAGTCGGCAGAAGAAAGTTCAGGAATTATCGACACGCTTCGTGGGCGAACCGATCCAATTGCTGGTGACCCTGCATGGGCGCCAATCAACCCCAAGCAGAAGCCAGAGCATTATGCAGCGGCAACGGGCTCACTGTTTAATGTGAACCACATTGGCAGCATGTATGACGACTCAAAGCCTCGTGGTATTGGTGACATCATCACTGTAGCGCTAGATGAGAATACTCGAGCGACCAAAAAAGCCAACGCAGACATGTCTAAGTCGAATGATGCATCGATGGAGCCGCTGGCTGTTGGTGGTCAAGAGCTGACGATCGATAAGTACAACTTCTCTTACGATCTGAGCAACACCAATACCTTCGCTGGTGATGCATCAGCCAACCAAAGTAACAGCATCAGCGGCTATATCACCGTAGAAGTGATCGAAGTATTAGCCAATGGCAACCTAGTGGTTCGTGGTGAGAAGTGGATGACACTGAACACAGGCGATGAGTATATCCGCCTAAGCGGCACCATCCGTCCTGATGATATTGATTTTGAAAATACCATCGCTTCAAACCGTGTTTCTAACGCACGAATTCAGTACTCGGGCACGGGCGTGCAGAAAGATATGCAAGAGCCTGGATTCTTGGCACGATTCTTTAATGTATCTCTGTAGAGCTTGATAGGACGACGACATACTGACAGCCTCTATCACTGAGCCACATTTAGCTAAGCTATTATAAATTAAAGCAATACAGACAGGTTACTCAATGAAAAAACTGACACTCGTACTATTCGGCATGCTATTTCTTGCCACCAGTGCCCATGCTGCGCGAATCAAAGACGTGGCAAAAGTGGCGGGTGTTCGTAGTAACCAACTTGTAGGTTATGGTTTGGTCACGGGCTTGCCGGGTACTGGTGAGACAACTCCCTTTACCGATCAAACATTTAACGCAATGCTGCAAAATTTTGGCATCCAATTGCCGCCCGGCACTAAGCCAAAAACCAAAAACGTCGCGGCTGTTATTGTGACTGCTGAACTGCCAGCATTCTCTAAGCAAGGCCAAGAAGTTGACGTAACCGTTTCTTCTATCGGTTCAGCAAAAAGCCTTCGTGGTGGTACCTTGCTACAGACCTTCTTGAAAGGTCTAGACGGTCAAGTGTATGCGGTCGCGCAGGGTAACTTGGTGGTAAGTGGCTTTAGTGCACAAGGTAACGACGGTTCTAAGATTGTCGGTAACAACCCTAACGTTGGTATCATCTCTAGCGGTGCGACGGTTGAACAAGAGATCCCAACGCCATTCGGTCGTGGTGACTACATCACCTTCAACCTAATCCAATCAGATTTCACAACGGCTCAGCGTATGGCTGATGCGGTTAATAATTTCCTAGGCCCACAAATGGCTTCAGCGGTAGACGCAACTTCAGTAAAAGTTCGTGCACCGCGTGAAATCAGCCAGCGTGTAGCATTCTTGTCGGCTATCGAAAACATCGAGTTCGACCCTGCTGAAGGCTCTGCAAAAATCATCGTCAACTCTCGTACAGGTACGATTGTGGTTGGTAAGCACGTTCGCCTAAAAGCGGCGGCGGTCACCCACGGTGGTATGACGGTTGCAATTAAAGAAAATCTAAACGTAAGCCAACCGAATGCATTCTCTGGTGGCCAAACGGTAGTGGTCCCTGATTCTGATATCGAAATCACGGAAGGCGATGGTAAGATGTTCAAATTTGAACCTGGCCTAACGCTGGACGATTTGGTACGCGCAGTCAATGAAGTGGGCGCTGCACCTTCTGATTTAATGGCAATCCTTCAAGCACTGAAACAAGCGGGTGCAATTGAAGGCCAATTGATCATTATCTAAGAAGGGGTAAAGCATGATTAAGAATAACAATGACATCGGCTTTATTCACGACATCGGTAGTTTAGACCGTCTTCGTCAACAAGCGGTAAACGGTGAAGAAGGTAGCGAGAAAGAAGCATTAACCGCGGCGGCAAAACAGTTTGAATCGATTTTCACCTCGATGTTGTTTAAGTCAATGCGCGATGCTAACTCGAGCTTTAAGTCGGATATGTTGAACAGCCAGAACGAGCAGTTCTATCGTCAGATGCAAGATGACCAAATGGCGAGTGAGTTAAGCGCTTCAGGTTCATTAGGTCTTGCAGATATGATCGTGGCTCAACTAAGCGCTGGCCAAGCAAGCGATACGTCTGAAGAGAAGGTTCGCAGTGAAGGCTTTGATGCTTCATTGCAAAGACCGCAATATTCAGGCCGTTCGGAAGAGCGAGCGTCAGACGTTCAACCTGCGCAAGCAGCAAAACAGCCAGTATCCTTTGATTCTCCAGAATCGTTTGTGACCTCAATGAAGCCTTACGCGGAAAAAGCGGCAAGTGCGCTTGGTGTGGACTCGTCTCTTCTATTGGCACAAGCTGCCCTTGAAACGGGTTGGGGTTCTAAAATGGTTAAGAACTCTTTGGGCAACAGCAATAACTTATTTAACATCAAAGCAGATAGAAGTTGGAAGGGCGATAAGGTCGCGACTCAAACTCTTGAGTTCCATGGCAAAACCGCCGTTAAAGAGTCAGCTTCCTTCCGTTCTTACTCTAATTTCGAAGATAGCTTTAATGATTACGTGAAGTTCTTGAACGAAAATCCAAGATACGAAACGGCGCTACAGCATCAAGGCAATTCAGAGAATTTCATCAAAGGTATTCATCAGGCTGGTTACGCAACTGACCCTAACTATGCAGACAAGGTTTTACGAGTTAAAGCCAAGATTGATGAGATGAACTAGCGTCATAAATCAACATAGAGAGCTTGCTACTGGCAGGCTCTTTTCTTCTCCGCCCCTTCAGTTCTTACGCGGAATCCATAGTTATCTCCTTACACTTCAATAAATTATCGTCTTTTAATTTCCTATTGTTTTTGTTGGCACATATATTGCAATTATCTTAGTAATATACGGTTGTAGTTAATCAGTTCATTCTGGTTTTGTTAAGTTTTTTGGGGGCATTATGGCGTCGGATCTTCTGAATGTAGGGGCACAAAGTGTTCTTACGGCTCAGAGACAGCTCAACACCACAGGTCATAACATTTCTAACGCTAACACAGAGGGCTATAGCCGCCAGTCTGTGATTCAAGGTGTGAATGACCCGCGCCAGTACGGTGGGCAATCCTACGGTATGGGGGTACATGTGGAAAATGTTCGCCGCTCTTGGGATCAGTTTGCCGTCAAAGAACTTAACTTATCGACAACCAATGCCGCCAACAAAGGCGATACCGAAGCCAACCTCGATATGTTGTCGAGCATGTTGTCGTCGGTCGCTTCAAAGAAGATTCCAGAAAACCTCAACGAATGGTTTGATTCCGTTAAGACTCTCGCCGATACCCCAAATGATGTGGGTGCGCGTAAGGTCGTGTTAGAGAAAGCAGGGCTTGTAACTAAAACCTTGAATGAATTTCATGAAACAGTTCGTCAACAGTCTGATTCTACGAATAAAAAATTAGATATGGGTATCGAGCGAGTTAACCAACTTGCGTACGAGATCCGTGATGTTCAGCGTTTAATGATGCGAACTCCTGGGCCTCATAATGACCTACGAGATCAGCATGAAAAGTTGATTAATGAGCTTTCTGGTTACACCAAAGTTACGGTGACACCACGCTCAAATGCCGAAGGGTTTAATGTCCATATTGGTAATGGCCATACCTTGGTCTCTGGTAGTGAAGCGAGTCAGCTGAAGATGGTTGATGGCTTACCCGATGCACATCAGCGCCGCCTAGCGATTGTTGAAGGTAAGTCTTTAAAACCGATCACCAGCAGTGATATCGACGGAAAAATCGGCGCCATGCTAGACATGCGTGACGAACATATCCCAGCAATCATGGATGAGCTTGGTCGTTTGGCGACCGCGTTTTCATATGAGGTCAATAGTCTTCAAGAACAAGGTTTGGATCTTAACGGCAACGTAGGTAAGGACTTGTTTACCGACGTGAACTCAGAGCTGGTGGCAAAATCTCGTGTCACGGCTAGCGGGCAATCGAAAGCCGATGTTGCGGTATACATTGATGATACTTCTGCCTTAAAAGGCGGTGAGTATGGACTGAAATACGATGGCAGTGATTATGTCGTGACTAAGCCGAACGGTGAGACCGTTAAGATGGCGACCGACTCTAGCGGTAGTGCTTTTTATCTTGATGGCATGCGAGTGGAAGTACGTAACCCTCCTGAACTAGGAGAGAAACTGTTACTGCGTCCAACGCGTAATTTTGCTGCGCAGATTCATATGGAAACCAAAGACCCGAAAGACATTGCTGCGCAAAGTTATGAGGCATCGACCACGTTTGCCAAGGGTACAGCGGGATTTAAAATCCTAGAAGCAGGTCAACTGCGTGAGTTTGAAGTGATTGTCTCACCAAAAGGTGAGCAGTTTGCTGTGACGGATCCGAAGGGTAACATTTTAATGCAGCCTCAACCGTATCCGCCACAAGGGCCAGTGACCATCAACGGTACAACGTTTGAGCTCACACCCGGTGCGGTGGCAAATGATAAGTTTACGGCAAACCTTGTCCCATCAGAAGGTGACAACGGTAACCTGCGTAAGCTACAAGATCTTCAAACAGGAAAGCTGTTGAATGATGGTGAGTCTACGATTTTAGACCTTTACCACAACTTGAATACTAATACGGGCTTGAAGTCTTCAACGGCAAATCGCCTGAGTGATATTGCGACATTAGAAAAACAGTCGGCTCAAGAACGTATTGCTTCTATCTCGGGAGTAAACCTCGATGAAGAAGCGGCAAACATGATGAAATTTCAGCAAGCGTATATGGCTTCTTCACGTATCATGCAAGCAGCCAACGATACGTTTAACACTATTTTGGCTCTGAGATAGGAAGGTATAAATGTTGAATCGTATCTCTAGCTTCCATAATTATCAGTCAGTACAAAACGACTTGCGCCGTCAAGAGAACAAGGTGCATCACAACCAAGCACAACTTGCTTCGGGTAAGAAGTTACAGTCGCCAAGTGATGACCCATTAGCGACGCACTATTTACAGAACATTGGTCAGCAGTCAGAACAGCTTAAACAGTATGTCGATGCGATTACTCTAGTCAGAAACCGTCTTGAGCATCATGAAGTATTGGTTTCTAACACTGAAGGCTTTGCTGATGAAGCAAAACGAACCGTGATGGAAATGATCAACGGTGCGCTTTCTCCGGAAGACCGTTTAGCTAAGAAGCGTGAAATTCAAGAACTGGCGAATAACTTCCTGCATTTAGCCAACTCTCAAGATGAGTCGGGTAACTACACGTTTGCAGGCACTAAGCCGAAAAATCAGCCTTTCTTTCGAGATAACGAAGGGAATGTGACATATCAAGGTGATGACTACCAACGCAAGATGCGTGTGGCAAGCAGCTTTGAAATGGCAATGAATGATCCGGGCAGCAAGATGTTTATGGAAATAGACAACCCGTTCGGTGACTACGAACCTCAGTACGAGCTTGAACCTGCGTCTGAGTTATTGCTCGGGCGTGCGACCAACAGCGATGAAGATGGGTCTACTTATAAAGTGACGTTTGTCGACATGCAGACGGGCAATTTCGCTTATCAGCTTGAAAAAGATGGCGCAGTGGTGGCCGCGGAAGACTTTGATCCTTCGACTGGCATTGTCTATGAAGGTCTGAATATCCAAATCAAAGGCCAAATCACTAAAGGTGATTCGATCACCTTAGAACCGCGAGAGACTTTCTCTATCTTTGATACGTTCAAAGAGGCGGCTGAGCAGGCTGAAAACCCGGTATCGGATGCATCAGCAACAGCGAAATTGCACCAAGTGACCGAAGAATTTCATGCTGCGTTTATTCATCTAACGAAGGCTAGAACCGATGTCGGTGCGCGTTTAAGTACGCTGGATATTCAAGAGCAGCAACATGAAGATTTTAAGTTGTCTTTAGCCAAAGCGAAAAGCAACTTTGAAGACTTGGATTACTCGAAAGCCATCATTGAGTTCAATGAAAACTCTCGAGCATTGCAAGCTTCTCAACAAGCGTTTGGTAAAACCAAAGACCTGACCTTGTTTAACTATATTTAATGATCAATCGGTATTTAGTGGTGGCTTGTCGATCACCATGGCGTTGATTCCTTGCCGTATGTGCTATGCCATACGTGCGAATGACGCCACAGTTTGCCGCTTTTTTGTACGAAGCATGATGTTTCTAGAATAGCGGCAAAAAACGGCAATAAGGAAGGTGAATGTTTTTCATCTTCTAATAGTAGAAAATCATAATTGCGCAGTGTTGTTTGTAAGCTTCTGATTTTTAGATAATTAAAAAATTATTTATATGATATTAAACTTGGCATACAACTTGTATCTGTGTTGGTTATAAATGATTAATACAGATCTTAAACCTTGTATAGGGTTTATCGAGTAATACACGGTCAGTGCTTATCCATATGAGAGTAAAGCTGGCCGCTTCGCAGAAACTTTGCGAACTCATAAGGAGAGCAAAATGGCTATCAATGTAAGCACTAACGTATCTGCTATGACAGCACAGCGTTACCTGAATAAAGCATCTAATGACTTAGCGACTTCTATGGAGCGTTTGTCATCTGGTCACAAGATCAACAGCGCGAAAGATGATGCGGCAGGTCTGCAAATCTCGAACCGTCTAACCGCTCAGTCTCGTGGTCTTGATGTGGCAATGCGTAATGCCAACGACGGTATTTCGATTGCTCAAACAGCAGAAGGCGCGATGAACGAATCGACTAACGTACTACAACGTATGCGTGATCTAGCGATTCAATCATCAAACGGCACTAACTCGCCGGCAGAGCGTACTGCACTGAACGAAGAGTCAATGGCACTTCAAGATGAGCTTAACCGTATTGCGGAAACCACATCGTTTGGTGGTCGTCGTCTACTGAACGGTTCATTCGGTGAAGCTTCATTCCAGATCGGTTCTAACTCTGGTGAAGCAATGATCATGGCTCTGACAAGTATCCGTGCAGATGACTACCGTATGGGTGGTACTACGTTCGATTCAGAAAACGCGAAAGATAAGAACTGGGAAGTGCCGCCAACAGCGAGCGATCTTAAGTTCGAATTCAAAACCAAAGCGGGTGAAGACATCGTTTTAGATATCAATACCAAAGCGGGCGATGATATCGAAGAGCTTGCGACTTACATTAATGGTCAGTCTGATCTTGTGAACGCATCGGTTACTGATGATGGTCGCATTCAACTGTTCGTTGCTGAACCTGACCTTGACGGCCCAATGTCTATCTCTGGTGGTCTAGCGTCTGAGCTAGGTATTAAGAGTGAAGGCCGCGCAACCTCGGTTCAAGATGTTAGCTTAACCAGCGTTGCGGGTTCACAGAACGCGATCAGCGTGATTGATTCTGCAATGAAGTACGTGGATTCACAGCGTGCTGATTTGGGTGCAAAACAGAACCGTCTAAGCCACAGTATTAATAACTTGGCAAACGTACAAGAGAACGTAGACGCTTCAAACAGCCGAATCAAAGATACGGACTTTGCGAAAGAGACGACGCAAATGACCAAATCACAAATTCTGCAACAAGCAGGTACTTCAATACTTGCTCAAGCAAAACAGTTGCCTAACTCTGCAATGTCATTATTGCAATAGTTATTGGTTGAACTTGCTGCTCGTGTTCAGACGTGAGCCATGCAGCAAGGGAAACTGGCAAGCATACTTACTATTGAATGTTTAGCTCTCTCATCTCTCACCTGCTATCCATTTTTGCAGTAAGAATGCAACGGCAAGTCGGAAATGTGTTCATTTCTCGATGATCTCCACACAGGCTCTGACGCGCCAACTAGCCCCGGTTCTCTCAAAGGAAAAGGGGCTTTTTCCTTTCTGTATTTCTTGTTTTTGCTATTTATTTTCCTGTGAACTTTCTCGCACTACCTTTTCCAAATCTCTATTTGATGGTTCTTCTTCACGACAAATAATGTCATCTATTACACAAGATTTGCGTAAGTCAGAGATCTTTGGCGATTGATCATTTCTCGACCTTGAGCCATTTAGACGGCGGTTCGTACGCTTTCTGAACAGATTAAGATCTTTTTCCAATTGAAATCTATCGCTGTATTAGAAAATGATGAAAATTAAGTTGTTGATAAATATTAGATTAATATTTTTTTTGTGGTTTTTTGAAAGTTTTTCTAAAGCTTCTGATTTTCGCGCCGTTATTAAAAGTAACTTTGAGAGAACTACTTGGTTTTCCGAGACGTCGGAAACCGCTATACCGGAAAATCAATTGGAGAAATCACCATGGCAGTGAATGTAAATACAAACGTTTCAGCGATGACAGCGCAACGTTACCTAAACAACGCAAACAGCGCACAACAAACATCAATGGAGCGTCTAGCTTCTGGCTCAAAAATCAACAGCGCAAAAGATGACGCTGCGGGTCTACAAATCTCGAACCGTTTGAACGTTCAAAGTCGTGGTCTTGATGTTGCTGTACGTAACGCGAACGACGGTATCTCAATTGCACAAACAGCTGAAGGTGCAATGAATGAGACGACTAACATCCTGCAACGTATGCGTGATTTGTCTCTACAATCTTCAAACGGCTCAAACTCAAAATCTGAGCGTGTAGCGATTCAAGAAGAAGTAACAGCGCTGAACGACGAACTGAACCGTATCGCGGAAACGACGTCTTTTGGTGGCAATAAGTTGCTTAACGGTACTCACGGTACTAAATCATTCCAAATCGGTGCAGACAACGGTGAAGCGGTAATGCTTCAACTGAAAGACATGCGCTCTGATAACGCTCAGATGGGTGGTAAGAGCTACCAAACTGAGAACGCGAAAGATAAAGATTGGAACGTTCAAGCAGGCTCTAACGACCTAAAAATGTCGTTCACTGATAACTTCGGTCAAGCACAAGAAATCGACATCAGCGCAAAAGCGGGTGACGACATCGAAGAGCTAGCAACGTACATCAACGGTCAACAAGACTCTGTTAAAGCGTCTGTAACTGAAGACGGTAAGCTACAAATGTTTACTGGTAACAACAAGGTTGAAGGCGAAGTGGCATTCTCTGGCAGCCTGGCTGGCGAACTAGGCATGCAACCTGGCAAAGACGTAACGGTTGATACTATCGACGTAACATCAGTTGGCGGCGCACAAGAGTCTGTAGCTATTATCGATGCGGCACTTAAGTATGTAGATAGCCACCGTGCTGAGCTAGGTGCTTTCCAAAACCGTTTCGACCACGCTATCAGCA
>NZ_JBFSUX010000046.1:0-11599 GCF_041467595.1 Vibrio sp. 10N.247.311.13
GGCATGAGTTATGCCGCGATTGTTCAGGTCAGGAAATATTGAGATTCCTTACCTTTAAACGTAGCCTTTGATATTGGTTGAGTTCTCCTATAATCTTCAGTAAGGAAATATAATATTTGATGCTCTCGCTATGGTGAAAAATGGACATTACTCGAATTTTAACCAACTACAGATTTGAGCATTCGATCAGCCAAAAGCAAATGGTGGAATGCTTGGCTCAGGACAGTTTATTCGCTAATTTGGATGTTAATACCTATAGTCGGTGGGAGAGGGGCAGTACCGCACCGAGTTTAACTAAAACTATAAAAATACTTTATCTGTTAAACCTATATGATTCTATTCAAGAGGCGATGTTTGCTAGTTTAGATGAAAAACGAATTGAAAAACTTGAAGCGATGATTGATAAACGTTTTAGTCCTCAGCATCCCGGGTTATCTACTCCGTTTATCGATGCTTTAGAACCAAGAAAAACCAAAATAACCCAGTTAACTCAAGAGGATGTCCAACGTTACACCCTTATTCACTCACGCTGTTTTGACGAACCTTTGGTGTCGAATTTTAATACGCAAAATTTGCAAGGTATCGAGTTATGCGAAATGTTTGATGTGAATGATCAAATAATTGGTCATATCATTTATCAGATAGCGCCGTTAAGTATTGCTATCCCAAATTTTTCTGTAGTACAGGAACAGGCCTCTAGAGGTTTTTGGTATAACACATTGCAAGAAGATAGTTTATGTTTAGATATTATATCGGAATATTCTAGCAGTACAGAAGCATTTATGTATGGACATAAGATTCATAAGGATATTTTTTTACGAAACAGGTTAACAATAGGTTTAACAAAAATGTATGACCTTTCCATTGTTCAAGCGGCAGATAAACGCGATTCTTTTGTGTTTGAAAAAGGCCCAGTTTTTAATAAGGGGATTCGTTGGTCGAATAATCGTTACCGTTGGATTAAAGCCTTGCACCGTTTTGATCAGATATTATCTTGGGAATTATTTTGGGGTTGGGATAAGAACAATCAAATGAAATAATAGCCAATAACGAAATAAAGAATAAGGGGTATTGCGCACATTTCCCCGAAAAGTTCATTCTCCGTATAAGTGGCCACGCGAATATTGGGGAAATATTGTACACCAATAGTTTAACTAGCTATTTTTAAAGAGAAAAATCAGGGCTATCAGTGCAGATCTTTCTTAGGTTGGTAGCTCTTTCTTTAACTGCGTCTAGGTTGATTTCGGATGGAAAGTACCTTAATATTCTTTGATAACAGTGCTTTCTTTGTTCATTCGTAGCTCTTGGCCAACTGCCGTATCGATAGCCATCAACGATCTTATATGCTGCTGTTTTTCCTTTTCCTGTTTTGATCAGAACCCCAACATCCTCCCATGCCCCCAGAAGAGCCGCCGCCTGAGATTGATGGATCGGGGAGCCAATTCCCTTTAAGAGCCTAGATTTGGGCAGGGGTGTATATATTGCCCAGCAAAGGAGTGTATTAAAAAGTAGCCTATGAGCAAGCGTATGTGGAAGCATTGCTTGATTGGGTGCCCTTTCTTTATCTGCCGGAATAATCGGGTATGAGAGTTCACCTGACCAGTCCGACGAGGTACTCCACCAAAGTGAGCTGCACGGCAGGGGCTCCCTAGAGCCATACCTAACCATTTTATTTTTCGGACGTATGCTGAACCAACTTCTCGTAATCAATGGAGTGGCATTCGCCAAGGTTCTCGTAGCACCACTGCCGATTCTTGCTGGTATTTGCTTTTTTGCCAAGCCACCAAGAAACATCGATTCCTGCACGTCGATAGTCATTCGTTCTTTCCTCTAACTCTTCAGGCGTGATTGCACTTAACTGGACTTCGTGGGCCACAACCCAGCCATTGGGGAAGATGAAAGCCACGTCAATGATCCTTTTGATTGAGTCAACAGGACACTCAATCTGCACTTTTGCACTTTGGTACTCTTTCAGATCTTTGGCTAAGTCTGTAGCCAGTAGCTCTTTAAAGTACAGGTGTTCTGGGCTCTCTGGGTGATGCTTATATTCACTCTTGCATTCATTGGACAGGTGCATAAAGTGAATTTTCGGGACACTGGAGTGCGAGTTTCCCCGAATGACCATTTCTTCTTTACAGTAGCGGCAGATTATCTGCCCCCTCTTGAATGACTCTCTCGGGGAGTCACAATCCAGAATGTTTACCCGCCTGTTGTTTTCAGTGTCGTGTCCGATGAATGGCATATCCTACTTACTCCGCAGTGCATTCTGGGGTTAAGACTTCTGGTGTGGGTAGTGCCGCAGCCAAGCAATCAGATATATCGAGAACACTCTTTGCTCGTGTTGCCGCTACATACAGTAAGCGGCCTTCTTCTTCACTGTATTTACTGTGCCCCTGGCCTCTGAAATCGTCCGCTAGCCTGACAATATTCCACTCCCTTCCTTTCGCTTGGTGCGCAGTCGTCACTACGATATCTGCGTGTGCTTCTTTGATTGACTGCACCTGGTACAGGAGATCTAGGAGCAAAGGAATAGAGTACTGCTCTACGAGATTTACCATTGTCCTTAGGTGGACACCCTCATCTGTCTTGGAGAAATTGACAACCTCAAACCAATCCCTGAATGGAATGAAGTCGGGATGCTTTGAACGCCGACCGTCGAAGAGTTTCTGTGCCTCTTTAAGGTCACTACTCAAGGCTCGTACATCTGCGTTGACAGCTACTTTCTTCTTCTCGATATAGGTTTGGTATGCTACCTCGGCGATAACTGCAAAATTCGACCGACAAATAATTGCATCAGGTTCAAACTCATCAGAAAGAGCTGACTTTATTCCCGGAAAACCTTTTATATCGGTATTATCTCCGAAATGAACGCTGAGAAGGCTGTTGCAATACTTCGCAATCTCTTCACCGTACCTGTAGGACTGCGTTAGAGAGCAACGGGTCTCAATATCAATGGACTCTAGTGCATTATGGGCTCCTCTGAATCCATAAATTTGCTGATATTTATCGCCCACCCAAATCTGCTGTAAATGAGACTGCTTGGATAGCAAATCGATGACAACGAGGTTTTGATCCTGAGCTTCATCTATAAGGATATAGTCGTATTTCAGCTGAGGCTCTTTCAGTGCCCAAAGTTTCAGGTATACAGAAGGGGTGATCGGGAGGTCGCAGGCAGAATTGTTGAGAAGTTCCCACACTGAATTTACAAAGTACAACAGGGTTTCTCTGAATTCATCGACAAGCTCTGCAGCTACACCTACTAAATTAATGCTGTTCAGGTGTTGGTGTGTGATTTCTGTATCAGCAGAGTGGCAGTATGCTTCTATTCCCGAAAGAATCATGCTGCATACACGGATAGGCGGAACACCGAATAAATCTGGGCTGCCTTTTAATGTCTTATCGACAATATCGATGCATTAAGGAATTGCTTCATACGGCCAGCCCTCGCGTACTTCACACCAACATCTCTGTATGCAAGCGAGTGAATGGTTCTACAATCAACGTTCTCAGGAAATGCAGTTGTAGCATCGTCAACAATCTTTCTGTTGAAAGCGAGATAACGACCTTTCTTATTAGATAACGGCTTGGATGCCAGTGCGCGTAGCGTGAAAGTTTTTCCGGTTCCGGCAAACGCATTTATTATAAGGCTCTGGCCTAATGATGCTTTATCCAGGATGTAGTACTGTTCCTCAGTGAGTGTCTTTCCATCAAACGAAGGAAGAAATTGTTGAGACATAATGCTCCTTGCATGGGCGATAATGTGAGTTAATAGATCTATCGAGTGGTTTAGCGCTTCTCTCGGGTATGCCAGATACGAAGCACATACAGGGTATATTCCTGTATTTCATACCGCATTTCATAGTTGCCAACCAAAAGTTTACGGACTTCTCTGGACTCAAAAGCATCGAGCCTCTCTCCCAACCTTGGCTGATCTGACAAAACATCCGGAGCGCTGGTCAATGAACGTACGATTTTTACTGCCGCAATGTCATCAGCGGAAACGAGGAACTCATAGAGCCGGCTTAAATCGGAGAGGGCTTTACTGGTCCATTTTATTTCCATTACCTTGGCACGTCCTTTGTAGATTCACTTCCCAGACTTTCAGCCCAAGCCTGGACTGACCGATGGTCAATAACTCGACCATTATCAACATCAGCTAACGCTTCAATCGTTAGTTTATATCGTTCTTCTTCCATGACGATCCAATCCGCTAGAGCCTGCTTAACAATCCAAGCTTTAGAACGTTCGAGACGTTGCGCTAACTCATCAACTTTATCAGCTAGCTGTAAAGGAACATGCGCAGTAACAACCTTTGTATTCATGATGCATTCCTAATCAATGTGATTTAAAGTTAATCATAATAAATCTTCTTGTGGTTCACAACCCTAGTCAATATGAGGTATACCCTATGCAAACGTCAGTTACTGGCCTAAGACCTGTAAGTTTAGAGTTGGAATTTGATTAGATTGACAGAGTACAAAGCAGGCCTAAAGTCTAACCTGACACTTTTCTTTGATTTTGCTTCTTTGGAATCCATAAATATCACCAACGAACTTTTCGGGGAAATGTGCGCAAAACCCCTTTATGACCCCTAATTTTATAGGCGTGTTATGTACAATATGTTAAATAGGCTAGTTTAGTGCAACTTTTGCAAGCTTCACTTGCAAAATCGAGGAAAAGGATAAAAACCTACCTTCTTCTTTCACTTTGCCCCCTAAAAGCATTCTGAAAGTTAATTACATAATCGCACCAAATGTTAAGGGTTTGTAACTCGTTTTGGTTTCGCCTGGTTTTTTGATCCTAATCCTTAAAATGATCAGTTTTCTCTAGATTAGTGATACTGACGCCGCTTCGCTCTGTCGGCTTCATACTGACTCTACATGCAAGCATATAGCAGCCAGTATGAACCTTTAAATCAATCATCTGAAACACGTTTTGCCCCTTTATCAGTTTCACACCTTACCCTCATTGTACTTTTTAAAGCTTTTCTAGGCTGATAAAAGTGAATAATTACCCACACATCTAATTTTTCAAAACAAAACTACACCTTTGAAACGATATTTGATATTGTGGCGAAAATGGATATTGGAAGAATTATCATGATTTCAGGTATAAACAGTGGCAACTGCATACTTAGCTCTATGGCTAAAGAGCGGGTCAAAAGTGGGATTATCGACCACGCACAAATTTCAGGTATGAAAAGCGCATACACAGTCGTTTTCGATGGTTCTGAATGGAATGGTGAACCATTGGTGTTAAGTAGCTCTAGACAGCCTTATGAGCCTCGTATCTTCAAAAGCTTGGACGGGGCGTTAGCAGAATTACTGCGTATTGGTCTAACAGAAGCATCAATCAAGATTACTGACAGAACTGATTCAGAATAAAATCAGTCTTATAAAAAATTTGGATTACACAAAATGACAATTAAAGAAGAAACACTTCATTCGAACATCGAGACAGTGAATAGCAAACAGCTTGCAGTCCTAAAAAAGCACTTTCCTCAGTGTTTTGATAAATCAGGGAATTTCATTCAAGAAAAGATGCTTGAAGTAGTTAATGCAAATGAAGTTGAGCTTTCAAAAGAATCATACACATTGAAGTGGCTTGGTAAGTCTTATGCTCGTTTATTGACTAATCTTCCTCCTAAAACATTGATCAATGAAGACGTTGCACATAACCAGTTAGAACAGAACAAAGACAGTAAAAACCTTCTTATCAAAGGCGATAACCTAGAAGTGCTTAAGCATATGGTTAACGCATATAGTGAGAAGGTCAAGATGATCTATATCGACCCTCCTTACAACACTGGCTCTGATGGTTTTGTTTATAACGATGACCGCAAATTCACCAAAGAACAATTGGCTGACTTAGCAGGTATAGACCTGGATGAAGCAAGTCGTATTTTAGATTTCACGGACAAGGGGTCAAGCAGTCATAGTGCTTGGTTAACCTTCATATATCCTCGTTTATATATTGCGAAAGAGATGTTGACCGATGATGGCGTTATTTTCATTTCAATTGACGACAATGAAATTAGCCAACTAAAATTATTATGTGACGAGATCTTTGGTGAAGCTAACTTCTTATCTCAAATTATTGTTCAATCAAATAAACGTGGTCAAACTTACAAAGAAATAGCGAAATGTCACGAGTACATTCTTGTTTATTATAAATCTCAAGATTCCTATCTTGGGGAGCTAGAAAAAACAGATGGAAAACTCCCATACAAAGATAAATTTGGAAGTTACGATCTATGGGAACTAAGAAATAGAAACCCTAAGTTTGGTAAACATAATCGTCCTAACCTTTATTATCCAATTTATGTCGATGCCTCAAGCATTGACACTGATAAATTGGCTGCGATTTCTTTAACTCCTTCTGAGCAGTTTAATATCGAGGTATTTCCTAAAAATAGTGAGGGAGTTGAAAGTTGTTGGCGATGGGGAAAAGATAAACTATCGAAAGAAGGAATTAATGCAACACCAAGAGCAGTCTTTGGTAAACAAAAACGTGATGGTGGATGGAATATCTATGAAAAATCACGTAAGAGCACAACTAAAGCTAAATCGATCTGGACAGAAACAAAGTTCATAAATGAACAAGGTACTATTGAATCAGGTAAACTTGGAATGAGTGGTGTTTTACAATTTCCAAAACCATTAGAACTAATGAAGCAGTGTATATCTTTAGCTACTGAAGCAAATGATATTGTAATGGATTTCTTTGCTGGCTCGGGTACTACGGCACATGCTTTACTAGAACTAAATGCTCAAGACTCAAAAAACCGTGAGTTTATAACTGTTCAAATCCCTGAGAAATGTGATGGCGATAGTGTAGCTTATAAAGCAGGTTACAAAACTATTTTTGACATAACTAAAGCACGGATCACCAAAGCTGCCGAAAAAATTCGTGAAGAATCTCCTGATTTCCAAGGCGATCTAGGTTTCAAGATTTTTGAAACTGTAGAAGATTTCAGAGTCGAAGATGACGACAAAGAATTGTCTTTAATGACGATGACAATGTTTGATGATGTGATGCTTACCGATGATCAATATCATACGCTTCTTACTACTTGGCGTTTGTATGATGGTAGTGAGTTAACAACACCAGTTCAAGATATTGACCTAGATAATTATACCGCTCACCTTTGCGATAATCGCTTGTATATGATTGCCTCTGATTTTTCTAGTGATGCTTTGAAAGCTCTTCTTTCGAGACTTGATACAGACAAGGAATTCTCACCTAATAAGATTGTTTTCTTTGGTAAAAACTTTGATAGCGTGAAGCAAATGGAGCTAAACGAAGCACTAAAAAGTTATGCGAATAAAAAGTCATTAGAAATTGATCTGGTAGGAAGAAACTAATGTCAAAGGGATTCACATTTGAGAAGAACCTGCCACACCAAAAAGCAGGTGTAGACGCATTGATGAGCATGTTTGTTGGGGCTGAACCTCAACAATCTGACGATCCTATCGTTTGCCTTAGAGCAAACCCTGTTCTTAGTATCACCGACCCTCAATACTATGCGAACATCAAAACAGTTCAAGAATTCAATGGAATCGAACATAAAAGAGAGCATTACAACGCTAAAAGTAACGTTATTGATATTTCGATGGAAACAGGCACAGGTAAGACTTATACCTATACCAAATCCATGTATGATCTCAACAAAGCATTTGGTATCAACAAGTTTATTGTTATTGTCCCTACGCTTTCAATCAAAGCAGGAACAGTCAATTTTCTGAAAAGTGATGCACTTAAAGAACATTTCCGTGATGATTATGAGCGTGAACTAAAAACTTATGTCGTAGAAAGTCAAAAAGGTTCTAGTAAGAAGAATACTAAATCTTTTATGCCTCAAGCAGTTCATGATTTTGTTGAAGCAGATAATTTTAATAAAAAACATATCCACGTTTTGATTATCAACTCTGGAATGATTAACTCAAAATCATTGGTTGAGACTTACGACACAGGATTGTTAGATAACAAATTCGATACACCGATTGACGCTATCAGTGCTGTAAGACCTTTTATTATAATTGATGAGCCTCACAAATTCCCCACAGCTAAAAAAACATGGGACAACATCAGTAAGCTTAATGCTCAATACATTATTCGTTTTGGAGCAACATTCAACGAAGACTACGAGAATCTAGTTTATCGCTTAACGGCTGTGGATGCGTTTAACAATGACCTAGTGAAAGGGATTAACGCCTTTATTGAAGATGTTGTTGGCGATGACTTTGCAAACCTTAAACTCACTAAATCAACGGTTAAAGAAGCAACTTTTGAGTTAAATGAAAGTGGCACTAAAACCGTATACAAACTAGCGAAAGGTGAAGCACTATCGAAGACTCATAGTGAGATTCATGATCTGTATATTGAATCACTGAACACCAAAATTGTTGTGTTGAGTAACGGTATCGAGCTTAAAGTCGGAAAGTCTATAAACCCTTATTCATACTCAGGCACGCTTGAAGACAATATGATCCGTAAAGCGATTAAGGAGCACTTCAAGCTTGAACGTGAATTGCTGACTCAACGCCCAAGAATCAAGCCGTTATCGCTTTTCTTCATTGATGATATTGAAGGTTATCGTGATGGTAACAACCTCTCAGGTAGCTTAAAAACTAAGTTTGAAGAATGGGTTGTCGCAGAAGCTAAAGAATGTTTAAAAGTTGAAACCGACGCTTTCTACAGAGAATATCTAGAAAAGACCATTAAAGATGTGTCTGTTGTTCATGGTGGTTATTTCTCGAAAGATAATAGTGATAAAGATGAAAAGATTGAAAAAGAAATCAATGAGATTCTTCATGATAAAGAACTTCTTCTTTCATTAGACAATCCAAGACGATTTATCTTTAGTAAGTGGACACTTCGTGAAGGTTGGGATTCGCCTAACGTAATGCAGATCGTTAAGTTACGTTCAAGCGGTAGCACAACATCAAAACTTCAAGAAGTTGGCCGTGGTCTTCGTCTACCAGTAAATGAATATATGGGTCGTGTTAAAGACCGTTCATTTATGCTTAATTACTATGTTGATTTTACAGAAAAAGATTTTGTAAGCTCTCTCGTTCAAGAAGTGAATGATTCTTCATTCAAAGAGACTGTGCCAAGCAAGTTAACCCAAGAAATCAAAGATAAAATCACAGCGGCATACCCTGACTTATCTTCATTTAAAATTATGTCTGATCTATTGGGTAAAGGAATCATTGACGAAAATGAGAATTTACTTGGTTCTGATGCTTACTCAAGACTAAAAGCTCAATACCCCAATGCATTTCCTACAGGTGTTAAACCTAACAAGATTAAAGTTGATAATGGAGCGAAAAAAACATCGAAAATGCGTGTCGGCAAGTTCGATGAACTAAAAGCACTCTGGGAGGTGATTAACCAAAAAGCGATTTTAGAATATAAAATTGCAAGCGAGGACGACTTCCTTGAGCTATTTAAAAAATATCTGATTGAAGAGTCTGATAAGTTCAAGAAAACTGGTGTTCAGACACGTATTGAGACGGTCTATATTCATAACGATACCGCTATGTCTAAGTCAATGTTTGGTAATGATGATGACTTCACCAAGTTCTCTACAATGACTTACAAAGAGTTTTTGAACCGTCTATCACAAGAAGCGTTTATCAAGTTATCTACGCTTCATCAAGCATTTGTAAGTGTTCAAAGCACGATAGATATTACTGATTATTTGAACATTCAAACAATCAGAAAAGTTAAATCAGGATTCAGTAAATTTTTGTTGAATAATTCATTCAATAAGTTTGGTCTTGGCTACAACATTATATCTAACAGTATGCATCCAACTAAGTTTACTGATGATCAAGGTGAACCTAGAACCGAAGTTATGGCAAGTGATTTAGGCGTTTATAATGACGACTCTCTCACGCCTCTAGATACATACCTGTTTGAAGATGTGTTTTACGATTCTGAACTTGAGAAACTGAATATTACAGATGGTGAGATTGAATCGGTCTCTGTCTTTACTAAGATTCCGAAGAACTCAATTAAGATCCCTGTATCTGGTGGTTATTCATATTCTCCTGACTTTGCGTATGTCGTTAAGACAAGTAACGGTGATTTCCTGAACTTCATCATTGAAACGAAAAATGTTGATGGAAAGGATAGCCTTCGCAAAGAGGAAGAGCGAAAAATTGAACATGCTAAAGTTCTGTTCGACCAGATCAGTAAAGAGGTCAAGGTTGATTTCAAAACACAGTTTGCTGATGATTTGATTTACGACTTAATTAAGCAAGCAGCTTCTAGCTAGTTTATCTAGAAAGCGAGAGCATCAACGACTCTCGCTTTAAATCTATTTTATTGCATATTCAGTCATAAATAGAAAGCACGCGCTAAAGAAGTTAGAGCAATAGGCCTAACGTGTTTTTGTCCAATTATCATTTTTAGCGACAGCTGCCCCGTTTAACTTGATTGCATATGCTAGCTAAGTAAAACATTATTGTTATTTAAGCCACTTATACATGGCCACTTTCCCTACTCTGGAAAGTGGCTTTTTTTGTTTTGCCGTACCTGTGGTTATTGATGGTTTGCTAATTTAACGAAAGCGCTGGCAAATAAATGTCCAATTATCATTCAGATCAGTTCTCTCTGTTTCGTCTTAAATTATTAATCATTGCTGCAATGAATAAGTGTGCGTTGTCCATTAAGGTGTAGGCCATCTACATGGTTGCGATACCAGAAGTAATATAAAAGTCAGAGTGTTTTATTGACATGTAAGTAATATTTGGTTATCGTTTGATTATCGATTTGAAGTGATTGAATCGATAATAGTAAGAGTAGGATCGTTCGGATTGACTGGAAAGCACAGCTTACCATATATACCCTACCTCCCGCTGCCTTAGTAAGCTTATGCATATACTGTGTTAGGGATAAGATGGTGATACATCATATCTTATAATTTCAGATGGTAGCGCCATGCAAGACATGGATAAACAAAGAATCATTTCTTTCAATAGGGATCACGGAACTTTATCAATGGCTCTTCTAACCTAGCGGTTATGAAGAGCCGTCTTGATCTTTAGCCTTCATTTTTGCTTTCTTTTTCTTCTTGTAACTCTTCTTCGCTGCTTTTTTAGCTTTCCCTTCAAATGGTTTTCTTCCAGACAGAATATTTTTAAGCAAAACTAGAAACGGCTTACTTGTATCATCTGGTGCGATTAGTTTTTTTGCACGAAAATCATCATCTGTAACAACGAATGCTGTTTCACAAAACATATTGATATTTTTGTTGTTAGTTTTATGTAGTGTGAAAAGTACTATGTAGTTTTTACCTTTTTCTACTGATAAAAGCCCTGTAAGCGTTTTTCGGTGATCTCCTTTCTTCGAATGAGGTAAGACACAAATGTTATGGAGATTGCTTTTTAGAAAGTCGATAAAACTAGGAAAAAAGCTTCGGTTCTCTGTGTATTTGTCATTACAAAAAACGCGCAATTCATTACTGAGAGTTCTTTCTTGGGTTACTGCTCTATAATTGTTAGAGTCGTGTTCATACCTTCTAAGAAGCTCGCCTGTTTGAGCTAATGCTTGAATGCTATCTTTGTCTTGATCAAATGCGCGACTGTATAAG
>NZ_JBFSUX010000046.1:11697-39753 GCF_041467595.1 Vibrio sp. 10N.247.311.13
GTTTGAGCTAATGCTTGAATGCTATCTTTGTCTTGATCAAATGCGCGACTGTATAAGTGGTTTGTGGGAACAATGTTTATATTGAGTTTGATTAAATGCTTTGACTCTGTTTCGAATTCATCTATAACAAACCCCTTATCTTTAAGGTGTGTTAAATCATAGCTGACCATGCATCCTTGTTCATTTTGAATATTTACAACCCAATGTCCTTCCTGAATATGCACAAGTTACCTCTTAGCATTTGATTTAATAAGTTATAATACTAGAGTGAGTATTGCTTTGTCTTAAACTTTTTATATCTGATGGACTCATTACGAAATCGTTCCAATGTAGAATTGAGCTTGAGATTATTTAACGAGGAAAAATCGTGCCACGTCCATTACTTGATGATGCTGTATTAAAACTGATCGATGCAAAGCTAATGCTCAATGGTCACGTTACCAGTAAAGATATTTACCGTCATTTGGGCTTAGGCCGTCAAAAGGTGAGTAAGGTCTTTCAAGACTATTTAGCGGCTAATCCAGATTCGATGATCTACGTTCCTGCTAAGAAAAAATATATGGTTACAGATTCCTTCAAGCCGTGTTTTCTTGGTGAAGTTAAAGCCGGTGAGTTTGTTGATGCTTTAATTACTGTTTTTGGAACATTTAACGAGAGCGAAAACAAAAATGACAGAAAAATTTAAGTATTTCATAATAGTTAGCCAGGATAGTGAAGAGGTAGAGCGTTCAGAAGGGACTATTGCGTATTTTGTTAATCCAGTAAACAAAGGCGATACAGTCTATTGGGATCATGAAAATGGGAGCTGTGGAGGTGTTATAAAAGTAGTAGAGCACCACCCTACTGTATCTATTCTTATTGTTAAAAAAATAGGCTAGAGCCCCCTGCTCTTACTTGATGTGCTTGTTTTCGTGAGCATATTAACTAAGAGCAAAATGTTTATAGAAGTAATCACTCCTTAGTAGTGTCCCCTTACTTCTCACGATGTAGTAAAAGGTGAATGACTTTATCTTTATCTTCACTAACAATTTCAACACGATAAATCCCTTTGGCTTGTAGCGCTTTAATTAACACTTTCAATCGATTGGTCTTCACTGTTATGGCCAGTGGCTTTATTTGATTGTTGTCTTCATCAAACCCTTGCTCTACGCTTTTTTCTTTCATGTAGAGAGTGTCTAGTTCAATTTCTTTTTCTATATCTTCCAGCATCGACGGGAATTGATGCTGCTCAAATAACTCTGTTAACATGATATAGAGGTCATCAGCCTGTGAGAATTTGGCTTGATACTCGAGATTCAGTCGATTGATATCCCATAGCTTTTCTTCAAGGTTGCCTGTTCCGCTACGGCCAATACTGAGCATTGTCTTTAGTTCATTTTTGCATGTCGAAAACTGAGGGCGCTTTACTTTTGGTTTGATGAATTTTACTAACAGCTCGTTTCTTCTTTTTGCTGTCCAAAATCCGCCTTGTTGACTCATCGTGCAATACAGTACGAGAAGTGAATTTGTTACAAGTTCATCAAGGGCTTGATAGTGTTTAAGGTTCCGACTCATGAATTTATTCTATCTAGATAACTGAAGCTCGAGTTTATCAGAAAAGTAACGTTAACATCTTAAAGAGGTGTATCACGATAATTGGAATCTGAGAAAAGATCCCATAAAGTTATTCGGAAGTTATCCCCTGAAATTGTGTATAAATTATAACCGTTCACTTTTGCATGCAAAACTCTGTTTTTTCTTATTGACTTTTTATGTCATTGCCCGTAGTATGAACCTTGTAATCAGGCGTTAACGCCAGTCTCAAAGGAGTAATACAATGGGTAAAATCGTCGCAATCGGTAATGAAAAAGGTGGAGTCGGTAAAACGACTTCTGTTGTAAATTTAGCTTACTACTTTTCTCATGTGCGCAATAAAAAAGTGTTGGTTGTAGATATGGACCCGCAATGTAATTTGACGGATAAGTATTTTGACCAAGATGATGAGAGTAAAGCGAAACCCGCCTCTATCACTCGAAAAGTCGGTGAGGCGAATGTCATTTCATTCTTCGATGAAGAGTTCTATGGTAAGCCTGTCGAACTCAATTCTAATCTTCATATCTTTGGTGCTACTTTCAACATCAGCAGTCTTAACAACTGTACAAACGATGAAATTGGCTTCTTTGCTGACAACATCAATAAATTGTCTGGACAATACGACTACGTATTTATCGACACCGCCCCTTCTGTTGGAAACCTGCAATACTCGGCCCTTATCGCGTGTGATGGTTTATTAATTCCTACCACAGCAGAAGAAGACAGTTTTCAAGGTGTATCGAAAATTCTTAAGTCTGTAGCGCGTATCAAAAACACTTATGGTTTGGATGTATCTGTATTAGGTATGTACCTAAACATGGTGAAAAAAGTCCCAACTCAATTGCAAGATTACTTCGCTACTAAGTTATCTGAGGATTATGGCGACCTGGTATTCAAGACTCAGGTGATCCATACAACTAGAGTTTCAGAAGCCTCAGCGTTCAAGCAAAGCATTATTGAGTATGACGCGAAAAAAGCTGAATACATCAACATCGATGCTTTGATGCAAGAGTTTGAATTGAGAGCGGAGGCGTTGTCATGAGTGGTAAGAAAGACTTTAAATCTTTAATGAGCAATAAGTCTAAATCGTTGCTCGATGAAGAAATCAACGAGGTAAAACCTGGTGAGAGCGTTGTTCTGATCCCTAAAGAGGACATCTATTCATCTGAACAGGTACGCAAATTCTTTGATGAAGAGTACATTGCCGAACTGTCTAAAAACATGGACGATATCGGTCAGATTCAACCCATCGTTGTGACTCACAAAGATATTCGTGGCTACAAAATACAAGTGGGTGAGTGTCGTTGGAGAGCGGCCAACCTGAGTGACAAAATCACTCACGTAGAATGTTTGGTGCGTGACGCGGGAACCGTGTTAGCGCAACTATCAGAAAACCTTCATAGAAACGACCTTACTCCTTTTGAAACGGGCCGCGCTTTAGAGCTGCTAATGGAAGAGCAAGGGATTGTTGAGAACAAAGATCTAGCCAATGTTGTGAGCTTATCTGAGTCTCGTATTAGCGCTTTTCGAAAGGCGGCTCAATGCCCTCCTTATATTGAACTTGCTTATCACAATGGCATTATCCGTGATGTTGATACGGTCAACTCTCTACGTATTGCAGGAGAACTCAGTGAGGTAGAAACAAAGAAACTTCTTGAATCCCCTGTTTCACGTAAAGAAGCTAAAGAGCTCGTAAAAAGCTTAAAGGCTTCTAAGAAAGAGGCTAAATCAAAACAAGTTGATGAAGAACAACCCTCCCATGAAAATCAAGAAGTTACGAATGAGGATACTTTAAATGAAGTCACTCAAACGAAAGTATCAGGTGCTACCCCTACCCCGCAAAATAATGGAATAAGAATATCGTTTGAGGGTGAGCAAGGCTTCATTGATCTCAATGGCCAAGCAGAAAGTGGCCAAATAGTTATTGTGCTCGATTCTAGTCCAGGGAAATTGACAGTACCAGCCAGAGATATTGCAGTGATTGGGTATCACTCGATAGAACATGTCCACTAATAAAAAAAAGTTGGCTCAAGTAGTGAATACTCATCGAGCCAACCTAATTAAGTTGTACTCATTACATTTTGAAGGCAGCGCTACTCAAGCCATTGAACAAATAACGACTAGAGCCGTCGATCGGTCTTATGTTGCTCATAGGTCCCCCCCTCCAGGTGAAGTAATAAAATCTTGGGTTATTGAAAGTCGCGCTCCTCAATGGGCTTGTAGAGCTTCCTTTGACTTGTTGATTGAGCTTGATTGGTTGCCAAATACTGATATTGAAAAAGCTATTACAGCTCGCTTTCTTCTCTTGAATGACTACCCAATCAATGAAAGTTGGAAAGTGCTATTAGGCGAGTGGCTAGAACTTGCAAAGCAAGCACAAAATGAGAACTCCGGCGAATACGAATAACTGAACGTTAGTTGCGGCGTTTTTAAATAATGTAGAAGAACAACGTGAAGACTGAGAACTTGGCGCGCGTATGCTATTTGAGAAGACTAAATCCAAACTTCTCATAAACCAAGAATCAATGAGCGAAGATTGGTCGCGTCAATGCAGTCAATGACACAAAAAAACAAACAAGAGAATCCGTCATGATTTTTTCATATGAACAAAGAATTAAGCACTTACATGAGCTTTCTCAATTACCTAGACAATCACTTTGTTTCCAGCTTTTAACGATTATGAACCTTTGTTATCACAACTTGGATAATGACAAGGTCGAACGATTGAAATTAGATGATGAAACCTTTTTCTATGAGGCTAATTCACTGAAAGAGCAACTGCTCGATGTGCCGAGTCTTAGTAATTCTCATAAGGTGCTCTATCTCCTACTCGATGCGGGTTTTATTGAGCGACGAGTGTTAGATAAAGATGGTCAAGTCGTTATTGGTGATAGCTACCAAAGAAACACGGCCAAAATCTATTGGCGTATATCCGACAAAGGGTTAAGTGTTTTCGGTTGATTAAATATTCTAGGAGTTAAGTTATGAACGAAGAACTATTCAAGTATTGGGATTCAGATAAAGCCAAGAAAAAGCAAACCGCGCTCACGCGTTTAAGTAATGGTTTAGCCAAGGAGCTTTTAGGAGACCGAAACACTAAGTCGCTGTTTAGTGATGAAGAAATTGAAGCGATCGAAAAAGCTAGAGAAGCCCTGGATAGTGTTAAACATAAGTTCACTCACCTTAAAGAGAAACGACTTAGAGATGAGCAAGAAAAAAAACGAGCTAAAGACGCTAGACAGGCTTTAGCTAAGAAACTTGCTACTGCATACATTAAAGGCTCAGGCTCGTATCCGCTCACAACTTTTTCTAGAAATCACTTCTACCTATTATGTATGTTGAATGACCTACGAATCGGTTTTACGCTTAGTATCAACGATTTTGATATTGAGGATTACAGTGGTGTGGTAACTCCTGATGAAGAGCATTGCCGACGAATGAAACATTACAATGTTGATACTCTTAAACGAGAGCTAGAAGAGCGTGTGATTACTTGGATTCTCGGTGCCTGGACGTATTCTGGAGAGCCAATAAATGAACCTAAAGCGAGACTAGCTGATCTGACTTCAAAGCTCGATGCGGCTTTTGTTGGTAAAGTCGATGAAAGATACAAGGCGCAGATAGAGCATCTTGAAAAATATAACCGAGCTATTGATGCAAAAGTTAAACGATCTGAATTTAAGATTGTTCAAGATTGATTTGAGCGATATCCCTTCTTTACTTCTTTTAACGTTCTTTTCTATCAAACTCAAAGAGCGTTAAAGCGACACTCGATTTTGCATGCAAAATTGCTCATGATTAATTTAGAGAGTATGAGAATATTTCTGTTAGGCCTAACTCAAAGCTCATTGGACGCGTAGAGAGTGACTTTCAATTTCGTATTGTGACTTTTGCATGCAAAATTGGACAAGCACAAACCTTACGCGGGTATGGAAGGATTATGTGTCTATTCTTCAGGGTTAGTATCGATATATGACTACAACGTATTTTGGTGATTTCTCACCGGACGAGTGTTTACGGCGAAATTGCTAAATGTTTAGCTGAATACATCAATGTTGATGCTAATCATGAATGATTTTCCTATCCAAGTTCGATTAAATGCCAGTAAAAGCGTTGATATGGAAATGTGTAAACGATATGAATAGTCTGGTAGCCGTGCCGGCACATTAAGAACTGATGTGCTTTATCAAATGGTACTCGCTATGGTATAGGCCAATGATAACGGTTCGATTAAGAGCGATGAGTTGTAGAAAATCATTGAATTAGTTGATGGTTCCTCGTCCCAGGATGAAAATAAAGAGCTAGTTTAAAGGATATGACTGACCTTGGGGAGATAGGAGAGTTAGTCTCTCTCTAGAACAATTAAGCCTTGCCTTGGGCGTTACCCTTCGGGCAAGGCTTTTCGCTTGTATCTTTCACCTATGGCCTAAAAGTGGCATCACCCTGATGAGTCACTCCGTGCCGCCCCAGAGTGTGCCTCTCTACAGTCCCTATCTAAAAGGATATCGCTGCAATCCTAAACGCCTGCGCCTCGTCATTCTTCCTCGTTGCCGCTTGTCGTGCCTCCTCACTCCTTTCACTGACATCCATTAAGTTCGAGTAAGGACTTGTTGTCTTATGTGCCGATTTTCCTTTCGACTCGCATCATTTGATGGGGCTCGCAGGCTGTTGACCCTCCTCAATCAGAACCTTCTCTGCAAGGGTAAATGAACGCTTCGCGCCCCTGCAGAGAAGAACCCTGTTTGAGGTAGGGACAGCCAAGCGGCTCCATAAAAGTGATACTCAAACAGAAAGGAAACTCCTCATGGCACAACGACACTCAAGCCCAACTCTCTCTAAATTGATGTTCAGCGACCAGCGTTTCGCCGCTGGGCACGAAAGCTCACCAAAAAATGATATCTCCTGTCCGATCGTTGAACGTACAGTTCGTTCGACCGTTTCAGCGACGGTTTCAAAAGTACTTATCTGGGTAAATTCCACTGACTTTAATTCGACTGTTCGAGCGGTCAAAGTGCATGAGATTTTACTTAAGGAGTTTGGTTATACCGACTCTTTGATCTTGGAGGAAAGCCTAAAAGGAAAAGGCGTGAGCATTAGCGTGTGTGACCGAGTGACGACTGTGAAACAGATGCGAGAAGATTATGCCTACGCGAAAAAAGAAGAGAGAAACGTTGAAACGACCGCTAAGCATCAAGAAATAGCGAAAGACCTTCTGACTAGCTTGTATGGCCAATAACACGGACTGAGCGCCGCCCATCACGACTTTAAATATTAAAAGGGACCTATTATGTCTGTACTTGCTAACTACTCTAATCACAGCCTTTTCTCAGTCGAAGAAAAAGATATCTTGAACCATGCCGCGAGCATTTTAAAATCTAAGTTGTTTGTGTCAGAGCAGACGCCACTCAATTCCCCTGAATTGGTGAAGTCATTTTGTCAGACCTCACTCGCTTCCAATGAAAGCGAAGTGTTTGGGGTGATCTTTCTTGATAGTCAGCATCGAGTTTTACGCACAAAAGAGATGTTTAACGGCACCATTGACGCCGCCTCCGTTTACCCGCGTGAAGTGGTCAAGGAGTCACTGGCCACAAATGCAAGCGCGGTCATTTTTTATCATAACCATCCCAGCGGTGATGCCACACCCAGCCAAGCCGATCGACGTATTACTCGACGATTGACCGACGCGTTAGCCTTGGTTGATATTCGAGTACTCGATCACTTCGTTGTGTCTTTTGAAGATGTGGTGTCGTTTGCGGAGCGTGGTTGGATATAGCCATTAGTTGGTGAAAAATGTTTCTCATTCACGCCTATTCTGGCGTGAATGACTTCGGTAACGTAATGCAGTAAACTAAAGACAACTAAATAAGGTTTCTATTATGTCTGAATCAAGCAAAGTCACATTAAGCGTTGAAGAGCTGATCAACCTAACCGCTCATGCTGCCACTCAAGAGCAGTTAAATGATACGCGTAAAGAACTCGATCAGAAGATCGAAGCGGTTCGTCATGAGCTTTCAGATAAAATCGACACGGTTCGTAATGAAGTGAGTTCCCTTAAAAACCTCATTATTGCAACAGCCTTCGCGATGATTGCGACGGTAGCCGGTGCCGCGTTTTGGGTTGGTAGTCATATCAACGTTTAATGTTCAAATATGTTTTCTGAAATGCCTCTTATCCTAGAGGCATTTTTTTTGTCCTCGTTATGTCCTTCGATCGCTTCAACGCTCGCGCTAAAAGACGTTGAGCCAAAGGCTCGACCGCAAGCGGTCGTCAAGCTGGCTCTCAGTAGGGCTGTAGGCCCATTGGCTCGGTGCTTGATTGTATTACAGTGTATTGATGTCAATTTGTGGTTGCGTGGCTGATAGGGCTCAATTGACGAGTTTTTTATGATGTTCGTTTAAAGCGGATTTGAAGCACAGCGTCGTAATAAGGGCTTGGATTGGGCGTTACCCCTACGGGGCAAGGCTTTTCGCTTGTATCTTTCATCTATGGCCTAAGAGTGGCATCACCCTGGTGAGTCACTGCGTGCCGCTCCAGAATGTGCCTCTCTACAGTCCCTATCTAAAAGGATATCGCTGCAATCCTGAACGCACTTCTCTCACTGCGTTCGTTGCGCCTCGTCGTGCCTCCTCGTTGCTCTCCCTGCCTTTGAATAAGTTCGAGTAAGGCTTGTTTTCTTATGCGCCGATTTCCTTTCACTCGCATCATTTACGGGCTCGCAGGCTGTTAACCGTCTCTCCCCACAACCTGATTTGCAAGGGTAAATGAACGCTGCGCGCCCTTGCAAAGCAGAACGATGGTGAGAGAGCGGACAGCCAAGCGGCTCCGAAAAGTGATACTCAAACAAAAGGAAAATCCTCATGGCGCAACAAAATTCAAACCTAACTCTTTCTAATTCAAATTCAGTGACCAGCGTTTCGCCGCTGGAGCACGAAAGCTCACCAAAAAATGATATCTCTAAGCGCGTGCAACCAGTAGGGCTAAGTCGTGATATTGCCCTATCAGAATTAAAGTCTGTGGAAGATATAGTCGTGATTGCCGCTCATGTAAAAGCAAGAGCAAGACATTCAAGTGTTTGGCAAGAACTGACGGTTTTGTTCCCAGAAACAGAACTCAATAAGCCGTACTGGGGGCAAGGCATCGCGAGAGGTCATGTGATTACTGAGACGAATAAAGTCGGGCTGAATAGTCGTGCTGTCGTCATGGGGTGGGTGACAGATAGCCATCAATATATCGAAGTATAAAGAGTTGATACCCCCTAATTATAAAATGGAGACTTAAATAATGAAATATCTCTCACACTATATTCAAGACAAACAAACTCAGGCTTTTAATGAGACCGGGGCGTTCTTTGCTTTTTCTAATCAACAGTTCGATGAGGGAAAAAAAGAGGGCGTGAAATACGCGTCGCTAGGTATGGGGTTAATTTGCCCCACCGATAACGCGAAGCAATTAATGACTCGTTTAGATTCTATCGCTCAAGAAGGGATCGCCGAAGATATCAAGGAGAACGGGAAAAAGGCGATCATTCGCCGTGAGTTATTTAATCATGAGTGTTTCTACACCAATGATATTTGTGATTGTGTGGAAAAGCTCGAAGGGTATGGCATTTCATACGATGAGATTTATGAAGTGTTTAATCACATTCGTAAAACGGAAGACGTTTATTAAACCTGAAATTAAAGCGCCTTGATATTTGTTCCATCAAATATCAAGGCATGTTCAATTACATCGGAGTTAGATTTAATGAACATTCTGAATGCTACACAAGATAGAGAAGAAACGAAAGAAAAATGTTACTTTTGTACGGCCGTACCGTTTTTGTTGGGTAAAGTGGTCTATACGCAAGGTATTGAGCAGTTATTAGATAATAATGTCGGTGTTAACTTGTCGATTTATTTGCAGCGTCACCAAAGTGGAGATTGGGGAGAGACTTGCATTGAAGATAAAATCACCAATGACGAAGCAACCAAAACAGGCGAGCGAGTGATATCGAATTATACGATTTGTGATCAATCGGTTTGGATAATAACTGAACGTGACCGCAGCGTGACCACAATTTTATTACCTTGTGAATATTGATATCTCAATGGGATGGCATAAAATGAGAGTCCTATTATTAGGGCTCTTTTTTATGATGAAACCATTACTTTATCTTTCGTTGTTATCGCCGTGTTTCAGTTGGGCTTTTTGCTTTGATGAGGCAGGGCGATTTTATAATGTCGATCCACAGCTTTTAAAATCCATTGCAACGGTAGAGAGCAGCTTAAAACCGAACGCGTACAATGAAAATAAAAATAGAGTCGGTGAGGTGGTTAGTCGTGACTTTGGATTGATGCAAATTAATTCCCATTGGTTTGATCGACTATCCGAATTTAATGTGAATGAAACAAACATCTATAATCCTTGCTTTAATGTTCATCTTGGCGCGTGGGTATTAAGTTCTAATTTTTCTAGTCATGGTTATAACTGGAACAGTGTCGGCGCGTATAATGCGGGTTTTTCCAAACGCACCGAGAACGCCAGAAAAATATACATCCAAAAAGTCCAATCGGTTTATTTTAAGATGAACGTTCAATAAAAGGCCTCGCACCATAATGGTGCGAGGCCTTCAGCTTTTCCTCTCGCTTTCTTCCCTCAATTTCCAGATCCCCACATCCCTCGTTCGTCAGATTCATTCGCCACCTGGTCGGCTTTTGTCTTTCGCTGTCAGTTTTTCCCGTCGCTTTGATTAAGGAACTCAGATCATTCGTTCTGAGTTGTTGGTTAGTTGAGTTGGTGACCACACACCACGCTAAATCGTAAACGATTTAAATGGTTGTCTGTGATGAATTTAAAACCTATAAAAACAATGACTTATTCTTACTGGTGGAGGCGAAATAGAGCGTGAAAAAATTTTCAAAATCTCAACTAATTAGCCGCTGAAGTCCCAGTGTGAAAATATGTAATCACATTGAATTATTATTGACGCCTTTCTGTGTAAGGGATTGTGGTGATTTAAATCTAAATTTAATGGGATTTAATTGAATTGTTATTTATCCCTTTAGCAGTAAGGTTGTAGCGGTTTTTTTAAAACTAAGTACAATGGGTTTTCATTGAAAATTTATTGGATTTCATTGGGGCTTGAAAGTGGGCTTCATTGACATTCATTGAGGAGAAAAAACTAAATTATGTCACGTTCTTACCCTTTACAAAGCTCCCTTCGAGGGAAGCTAGAGCAAGATTTTAAGAAGTTCAGAGACAGAGAAAAGTTAAGTGATGCCGAGGCAACTCGTCAGCTTTTTACCTTGGCGTTGCGCATCAAACTGAATGACAGTGACGATGAGCGGCCGTCGAACCGTGAGTTGATGGAAGAAACGTATCGTAGAGTTAGGCAGGTACAAGGCGTGCTAAATTTAAATTTAGCACATAGCTTTGATGGGGAGAGTTATTATAAGAACAAAGCCGACTCTATTGAGCAAAGAAAATCCAACACCGCTTTGGTTGATAAAAGTGTCGACGAGTATCTTGAAGGCGAAAAAAAAGGGTAGCCAGTGGCTACCCTTATATTATCGCTCTAACTCTCTGTCGATTTCTTTGTCTTCCCAATGACTCTCTTTCTCTGAGTGATTCAATGCCATCTCTTGTTGAGGGGAATATTCTTTTGCCTCAAAGTGGTCGAGTGATTGGCTGTCGGTTTCTTTTTTCTCATTATAGTTGAGGGTGTCTAATTCGCTCTCTTGATGAGAAATATGTGACTCACTTAATTCAATGTTATGTGCGCTGTTATCTCGCTCTAGTTTATCAATGCACGATTTAATGTCCTCTTTAAGGTTATCGTCTGACATGAATTGAATGTCTCGGCCATTAAAGTTCTCGACGATTTTCTCAATGTTGTTCGGGTTTAAATCGTGATTGCCGTGATTTAATACAATAATGATGTTCTGTCTCAGTTCATCGGTGGAGATGTTTTGAATGTCGTTCTTATGATTGACATTGATAATATCAATCTGCCCTTGGGTTTGGTCTCTAATTAAGAAAGAGTGTTCAATCGAGGTACTGATGATGGTGGTGTTTAAATTCTCTCCTTGATGGAATTGGGTTAATTGTTTGGACTTTGTGCCTAGGGTTCTTGGGTTAATATCTAGGGAGGTGTCTTTATTTCCTTGAGTGTCTAAATAGGTCACTTCAATGGCTTTAGTTTCACCTTCTTTATTGTGGATGTTGGTTAACATCGCAGGATGAAGAGATCTATCTTCGGATGAATAGACCGCTGGGTGGAACTTAACCTGGTTATTTTCAATGTTATTGACACCGAGCTTGTTTAAGTACGTTTGGGCCAACGTGTTATCCATCGGTAAGCTTTGATTGATATAATCTTTAGCCCGTTCTTCAAACTGCGCAATATGCCTTGGGGTGGTGCTCAGTAATTTGTCGTGTTTATTGTTTTCCTCCAATTGATATTTATCTGGCTCGTTGAGCATCTTGTGCGCTTCATTCATCGCGGCTTTATAATTCATTTCCTTATGACTCATGATTAGGTTAATCAATGCGCCTTTTTCGCCTGTGGTGTAGTCTTTGAAATACCCACGATACTCTCCAGTTAAGGTGACTTTAATCGCCGATTTACCAATGCCAAAGGTTAAATAATCCCGGTCTGATTTGGATTGATTCGGCTGGCCTAATAACTGAATGGCGAGGCTTTCGGTGTATTTGGGTAGTTGCGTATTGATGTGCTCCCTAAATGTGTTGTAGTCAAAGTCACCGCTTTTATTTTGGAATCGGACGTCCTCATGAGGGAGGGCATTACGGTTAAAGTAAGTGGTGTCTTTGGGTGGGATTTGGTTAAGGGTTTCTATCGCACTGGCTTTGTGGCTCTCTTTAGAAAGCCAGCTTTTGACCAATTGTTTGGTGTTGTCGGTATAGAGCCGAATGTGCTGACTGGCACGAGTCACATCGATACCAGCGCGTCTTAAGTTGGTCAGTGCGCCTTTGCTTTGTATCGCGCTAATGACGTGTTGATAGGTGGACCCTTGCGCCATGTCTGCGGTCCGACTGTAAGCGTAGTCCCAGTGCCCGTCTTTAAGCGCATTAGGGTTAAGGTTGAGTGTTTGTCCTGTCTTAGATTGAGCGATAACATTGTCTGTAGTCGCTTGCGTGATGCGGTACTTCACGTTGGCTTTAATGCCGCGCTCTTTATCGGTAAAACGGGTGATGATTTTATCGCCGGTTGAAAGTGGCTTTTCTGACGTAGAGAACAGGGTGGTGAAGCGGTGGTCACGGTTACGCGGTAAGAACGGCCTTGTCTTACCTGTACTCGCGTCTTGAAGTGTTACTACGCCATGCTCTGAATCCACGTGCGTGATTGTCGCGTACTCACCGGGCTTGGTGCTCAGTATCAAGCCTTTTTGATAGGGCATCATGGTCGTGAGCTCTTCCCCGGTCGCGCCGATTGAGCGTAGCCTCGTTGCGATGACGTTCTCTTTGCCTAACTCACTCTTTTTCATCAAACCGACACGGATGTGTTCGGTGATGGTGTCTCGCTCCTGGTTGGTGTACGCGATAATCAGTGTGTTGTCTCGCGTTTCAGGGGTGCGCTCTAAATAGTCTTTGGCGACCACATAGGGCAGCTTCTCTGTGGCGGTGAGCTGCGCTCTGCGTCGGTCTTTGTCGTTTTCATCCAGCGTAGAAATGACATGTTGACTTTTGCCTTGAGTATCAGGGGCTTGCTGCTGGAGTTTATCTAGGGCGCTGAGCGGCTGTTTATCAATGGTGTTTTGCTGTGCATTGTGCAGGGTGTCATTTTGTGGGCGTACCATATCGGTCATGTAAGCAGTATCGATACGGCCTTGATTCATGGCCAGCTCAAAGGGTTTACCGGCACTGAGTGACAATAACTGCTCTTTATCGCCCAATTTGACTGTTTTGGACTCACTGTCATTGACGAGCTTTGTGAACTCATCGGCCTGCTTGTTGCTGACCATGGAGCTTTCATCGAGAAAGAACAAGGTGTGTTGATAATCACTGGCTTCTCGATTGCCTTGCCTGATGTCAGAGAGCAAGCTTTCCAGTGTTTGCGCTTTCACACCTTTGCTTTCTAGCTCTGCAACCGCGGCGTGCGTGGGCGCAAGACCGATGACGCTTTGCTCTGGTTGCTGGCTGGCTTCTTTCACTAACTGGATAAGTTCAATGTTGGATTCAAGCAGGGTGGACTTACCTGTACCGGCTAATCCTTGGATGGCCACAAAGCTGTCTTTGGTGGTTGAGATAAGGGTGATGGCGTCTTTTTGCCCTTGGGTTAGGCGAGGCTTGGTATTGAGAAAGTCTTGCACCTGTTTGTGGGTAGCAAAAGGCTGATGTTGGCCTTTACCATCATCGATGTTTTGCAAGATACGCTTTTCAGTCTCCAGCGCGGCTTGCGTTGTCCAGCGTGTACCGTCACTGTACTCTGCAGAAAGGGTGTCGCTGCGTTTCGTTAGCTCTGTTTCAACCTGCTCTTTGGTAATAGAGCCTCCGGCTTCTTCAAAGGCGTAGCGCACAGCTTCCACGACTAACGCTTTTTGGCTAAATGCCGCTTCTCGCTCTGAGAGGTGGTTCAGGGCAAAGCTGACCGCTTTTTCGATGAGTGGGGCGTTTTGCGCTTTGGCTAGTGCTGACAGCGCTTGACTGACATCCTGCTTTAGCAAATCTTGGGTGGCGTCGTTTAGGTAGCGGTCGTTGACGTTTTGCGTCTGCAGTACACGCTCAATGGCTGACGGGGAAACCTGCTCTTTTTCAAGTGCGCTTTGGGCTTTGTCTGGTTTGTTGGTGAAGATATCAAGGCGCTCTGTTTTTTCAGTCAGGTCGTTTATCAGGGGCTTAGATAGGGTAAATGCTTTGCCAGACAGTAAAGTATGGGCTTTTGGCTCAATATGGTGGGCGCCGTGAACGTAGTCGTATTGCAGCGGCGCGTCTTTTAAGCTTTCTAAGTTGACGCGCTGCGTTTCCCTTTTGCTCTCAAGCGTGAGGCTTTCTTTGTCAAGGTGAGTGACAAGGTAGCTTTGGTTCGCGTCCAAGCCAGCAGGGAAGTGTTTGCCTAATGTTCGAAGGCGTTCGCCTTGGGCGATGTTGAGACTTTGCGGTTTATTAATTTGCATCTTCATCTGCTTAAAGGCGCGACTGGACGGGTCAAAGGTGTGTGACTGTCCATCGTGTTTGCTGAGTGCGGTCATGGTGTTGCTCTCTTTATCGATACTGGCGATGACAAAACTCTGAGGTTTGTTTTTCTCCCAATGGGTGAGTGTCATGCCTGGTTTGTAGTGTTGAACGAGGGGTTGTTGCGCTTTAGAGAGGTGGTGAGGTACTTGAGTAAATAGGGTGGTTTCGTGTCTGGCGAGGGCGCCGGTATTTTTCAGTTGGCCCCGTATCGCTTCGGTTAACCGCCGCTGCTCGACGCTGGAAGTGGCAATCACTTGCGTGTTGGCTTTATCGGGGAGGTCTGAGTACACCCGCGCTATCCTATCGGTGTCATTGTCATGCAGTTTCACGTTGGTATGGCTGGCTCGCTTGCCAACCCAAGAATGACTCTCCACATTGCCTTTTTGATACAGCGAGATAGCGTTATTGGCTTTAAATCCCTGACGGCTTGATACACGATTAAGCATCACCACTTTACTGCTCGATTGTTTGGCTTTATCGGTGAGGGCCAACAATTCATTGGCGCTCATCTTATTGGCGTCATCGATGAGCAAGACGTCTTTATTGGTCAGCGGCGTATCGCTTTGCAATAAGCTGTGGGTGGTGTGGCGCTGCTCTGGTGAAAAGAGCTGACCAACCCAAGCGCTGAGTGTTTGACTCTTGCGCTGTACGCTCTCCATACCCTCTGTCTTGGCTTTCACGCTTTGGGAGACCAATTGGACACGCTTACCGCTGTGATTGCCTACATTGAGTAGCTGCTGCGCAATGCTTTGTGATGAGCCGTGTACATTGACCACATGGAACTGTTTGGTGGAGTGGTACAGGTCGGTCAGTATACGCTGCTGGTTTTCAGGGATAGCGAGCTTGTTGAGCGTGCTGGATTCAACGTGGGTGCGCATGTGATGCACCCGGCCTTGGGTGCTATCGATAAGCGCTTGTTCGTTATCAATTAAGCCTTTGGTGGTGTATTGCCCTTTGTGATTGAGTCCAATCAAGTCGCCCTGCTTAATCATTTCATCCGCGACTTTTTTGATATCAAGGGCGTTGAGTTGCACGCCGCCTTTGGTGAACTCTGAGGCGGTGAGTTCAATGATTTTTTCTAGGTGTAACGCGGTGCTGTATTGCCCTAGATGGTCAATGGCTCTGCTGATGGCGGCTTTGGTTTCACCAAGTGGTGGGGTGTTTTGCGCTTCTTTCACTTGTTGCGCCATGGTGACAAGCTCTGCGGGGTCATACCCTTGCTCTTTTACGGTGCTTTGCCACTGTTTGTTGAGGCTGTCACTGCTCTGGTAGGTTTTGCTTTTACGAGTATCGAGGTTGGCTACGTCTTTCGCCGCGCGAGAGTCAAAGCCTAAATCGAGTGTGCGTTGGTCAATTTGTTGTTTGCGAGTGGACGACGCATCAAGAATAGGCTGAGGGACACCGCTGATTTCGAACTGACCGTTGCCGACGCCTCGCGTGGAATAACCGAGGGTTTCTGCCTCTTTAGCTAATTGGCTCTGGTACAAGATCCCGTAGTATTTTTGGAAGTTGTAAATACGCTCGCCGGTCCCGTTAATCACGCCCCCTTTTTGTTTTAGGCTGGTTGATAAAGCGCGTAAATCTCCTTCTTTATCGCGCGTCATGTTAGCGGCTAGCGCGTGCGAGTGCACTTGCATGTCATTTTCACGGCTGGTCTTGTGGCGCACGACTGCAAATAGCATCGAATCCGTATTTTCGTATTCTTGAACGCCTTTCTCATGGGTGACTTTGACTTGTGCTACGTCTTTCTCCAGCTCTGTTAAGGCGAACTTCACGGCGTTATTGTGCGCTTCAATGAGGCGGTTATCTCCGCCAATAAGCGCAAGAACGCTGAGGGATTTGGGCGCAGAAAAGGTCAGGTCGAAGCCAGATTTGTGTTTTTCTCGTTTCCCTTTAATGGTTTCACCACCCAGGTTTCCTGAAAGCACCGATTCTAGGGTGGCTTGCTCTACGGGTTTACCCGTCAGTCCCGCTTCGATGGCCAACTTGCCATGCCAGAAGGTGTTTTCTTCCTGGTCTTGCTCCTTGAGGTAGTAGTTATCGCCCGCGTCTTTTTCTAAAGAGACGTCAGGTAGGTCTTTGGGGTTTTCTTCGCTGAGGTAATATTTGGCAGCGCCAGAAGCGGATTTCAATGGGCTAATAGAAAGCATGAGTCTTTTCCTTGTGCAACGCACATCGCCGCTAGCAGCAAAACTGAGCGGTGGTAATAACGGGATACGGAATTACAAAGCCTTGCCATTGCAAGGCTTTGTATAGTGATGATTCGAGATGATAAGGCTCTATGTTCGTTTATAGTGCACTATAACTAAATGTTTAGTAGTAACTAAGATTGAGTCAGTGCACTTTTTGACACGATGAGTGCCAAGTACAGGAAAATCAGGCCTATCGAATGCAATAAACCAAATAACGAGTACTCCATGCTGATGCTCAGGAGTAAAGCGAACCCTGCAGAGGTGAGTACAATGTAATGAGGAGTGTTGGGGCGTTTTTTAACAAAAACCACCACGATGCGCTTTAAACCATACAGTGATAAAGAGCCCCTGGACGCGATGAAAAGTTGCGTCCATTGAAATGGACTCTCGGTGATCTGCATAAGACAAAGTGCGGAAAATAAGAGTGAGACGACCAAGGTCTCGTTCTGTCATGTGTGGCTATCGACTATTTGATGCGCTATTCAACCATATCGCCCGCTTCCATTTCTATTTCCGGCGAGATGGCTTGCTCTTCAATGGTGCGTTGCGCTTGCTCCTGGTACTCGTGATTGTCTCGAACCTTTGACTCGACCATCGCTTGCACGGTGTTACTTTGCATCGCTTTTTTCATTTGGCTTGCCTCGTTGAGCATCTCTTCTTTTGAATCGAACTTGGCTTGTTGCAGGTCGAGAAGGGGTTGCTGCTCTTCTTTAGATAGGTGAAGGCTCGGTGCGACGCTTTCGTAGTAGGTGGCTTGGGCATAGGCCTCCTGCATAGGCTGTGACAATGTCACGCTTCGTTTATTGAAAGAAGGGCAGATGTCTTTCATGACATCGAACTCCAAATCCAGTTTGGTGATGAGGTCAACGCCTGGTGTGCGTAGGTAACACTGCAAATCGTCCAGGGCTTGTATCTCACTCGGGGATACCACAGGTCTTGTAACCGTTTGGTGGCCCAATGACACGCCATCACGCAGCGTGTTCGCACCGTACGACACGTTTTCTTTAGAAATATCGACTTCTTGCTCCCCCAAGTCTTTGGAAGAGATTTGCGCCATTTGTGCGGAAGGAGCACGAAAGAAAAAGCGCGTGTTCAACAAATCAAACATCTCATCGGCGGCGTTCTTGCCATAGGTTTTCACCAACTGCGCGTACGATTGGATACCAATTAAGTAGCACCCGCCAAATTTTCTCACTTCGGCTATGATGGAACCCAATTCTGGCAGTTTGTGAAGGCTGGGCATTTCATCCATCAATACCCAAATGCGGCGGTCTTCATCGGCTTCTAATCCTAAAATGGCGTTGGACGCGATAGCCAACCACATGGAGATGAGCGGTCGCAGTGACGCATGCTGCTGCGCGTTACTCGATAAGAACAAAAACCCGGTTTGCTTATCGTCTTGCACCCAGTCTGTAATAGAAAACTTCTTCTGCAGCGCTTCGTCTCGATGCTCATCATCAAGACCGTCTAAAAAACGCATGCTTTTCATGTAGGTGGCCAACACCGACTTGATGGAAATCGCGGTTTTCTTGATGTCCTTCGATGCCAGGGCGGCCGCCTCGGTGCCTTCAAGAAAATTACCTAATGCTTCAAGCTCACTGGTCAAAATTAAACTCAATAGGCGTGCGGTCGTCGCGGGTTTATTGTCCTGGCTCATGCGAAAGGCGGTGGATGAAAAAATGGTGCGCGCCGAGTCAACCCAAAACGGATCGCCATCACCGTGTTGTGGGATGAGGGCCGCGGCCATGTTCTCAAAGTCGGGGGCGTCTTTCGCGTCGCACCACACGTCCCAATTCGCGCATCGAGCATCAAACGGGTTCAATATGACGTCGGTCTCAGGACGATAAAACTTACTGGTGAACACACACCCTTTGTCATAGATGATGGCTTTGTCGCCACGTGCTCGTATCCATCGCACCAGTTTGCGGATCATCACTGATTTACCCGCGCCCGTGGTGCCATCAATGAGCAGATGTTGCACCTCAAACGATTGTTTGAGCAGCGCATGGCCATCAATCTTAAATTTAGAAATGGTGCCATTGCCATAGCCGCGCTTACGGTTGACTTTCGCGCGCTTGATTTGCATCTTGGTTAAGACTTGTGGTTCAACCAGGCGAAAACCACGCACATGAAAGTCTTCACTCTGTTTCTCGCCTTGCTCTTTGAAAAAACGCTGCAGCAAATAAAAGATGAAGAATCCGACCAACATCGAAATGAGGTAATAGACTTGGAAGTTTCGCCACACCTCGGCGTGAATATCGAGAAGCACGGCATTTTCAAGCTGAGACGCGAGCGTGGACTGGTAGCGCTCACCGTCCCACACAGTGGTCACCAAACTGTCTAATGGTTTGCCGAACTTAGCGTATAAAATGTTCCGCCAGTAATAGAACTCACCCCAAAAGGCGTGACGCGGAGCTTGCCACAGTGTCAGGGCGAGGGTAGCCAATAACATCCCAAAACCAATGAACTTGATGAGGGTGTTGTTGACTTGAAAGAACATTCGAATGGAATGGAAGGTGACTTGGCCACCTCGGGTAAAATGGTTACTTTTCTTACGGGTACGCATCGTCGCTCCTTATTTAAGAGTTGGCGTTGAAGGTAAAGTGGTGAAATGAACGTATTCACTGCCATTCAAAGGAAAGGCCGCGCTTACGCCATGATTTTCATTGGGGATTTGATACACTGTGCGACTGATTGGATAAACAGAGCGCTTTGATGAGTCAAAATTTAAAACACTACCTAGCTCTGGATGAGCTGGTTACCCATTCACTGCTGACGCTCTATTGCACTATGAGTCAGCAAGGCGGGTTTTGGACGGTCAAGAAACGCAATGCCTTTTTGGTGAAATACCTCAAACCGAAAGTAAAGCAGGCTCAATTCTCTGTGTGCAAAAACGACCTAAAAACCATGCTCACTATTGGTCGCCAAACCAGAGGCAATCTTGAGCAAAAGTTGTGGACGGTCAATCAACTGAATCTTGAGTTTCAGGCTCGATTGTCACAGGCGGATGAACTCTATCTCATGCTGACAGACCTCAATGAGCAGCACCAGTTTCCTTCCAAGCTCGACCATCCCGACAAAGCGAGCGAGGAGGAGACCTTGTACATGACCCAGTCAGAAATTGAAGAAGGGTTTGATAAAGTCAATAACCAAATCAAATCCTTGGTGATGACTGTCAAAACGACGCGCCTCAAAGCGCTGATTGAGGCCGTGCAAGCCAAAGGTGTCTATCGCGTAGAAATCGAGCATGTGGATAACCATGAAGTGATTCACTTACTCTTGCATCGCATTTCCTCCCCAAAAAGTGAGCGATAAGCGCGTTGTTGGACAATGACCTCTTTATTTCTCCCCCTCTATGCCATCTCAGCTTTTATATGAGACCCAGTTAACAAAGCATCACTACTTTCAAATGAATTTTGACACACACTTCGACAAGCATTATATATGCTGCCGCTTAGTCATATAAAAACTCAACAATAAATAGGCTTAACATGAACCCAATGATTAAAACGTTACTGAACATTCGCACTTTGCGAGCATTCTCTCGAGAATTAACTTTTGAGCAGCTTGAAGACGCACTGGATAAATTAACAACCGTGTATCTGGAACGCCAGGAAAGCGAAGAAGCTGAACGTGAAGCGCGCGCAGAAAAAGAGGCCAAAGTGGCTGAAATGGCAAAACAAATATCAGAGAGTGGAATAGGGGTAGAGGACTTACTGGCCGCGCTCTCTGGACAGCCAAAAACAAAAAAAATTCGTCAACCAAGACCCGCGAAATACCAATACACTGATGAGAGCGGCACTAAAAAAACATGGACAGGACAAGGTCGCACACCTGCGGCCATTCAAACGAAATTAGATGCGGGTCAATCCATTGATGATTTTTTGATTAAGCGCTAGTTTCTTTTACTCAAGCAATGGACTACTTATCATAGCCAGGCCTGCAGGGCTTATTTATCACGAGAGAGATAAGCCCACAATGACCCAACATTTCGACGAGAATGATACCTTACTGAAGTCAGAGACGGTATTTATGAAAGGGCTCGGAGACGCAAAAAAAAGCGCCGAAATATGACCATAATACGAATAAAATACCATTAATGAGCTTCTAGCATTTCAACGAATAGGGGGGGCTGTACCTATTTCAGAGGAAAGTCCAATGTGAGTCGCCAACCCTTTATTTATAAGGGCTGAATGTTGAAGACTGTTTCTTAGGCCATCTCTTATTGCGTCATGTTACTTGGTAATTAAGGTACGACAGAATCGCTTGGTGATCACTCTTGAAACCAATCATCTGAAACACGTTTTTGGACAGAAGTGTGTTTCAGGAAATCCAACATTAGCAATTCATGGATTACTACAGCTATAGGAAAGCTCAGTTGGGAGGTTAACGCAAGTAGTTGACTCGCGCCTTATTACGCAACTGGTAATTTATGCAATTCAATAGGCTTAGTTGGTGCTGATTCAGCAACGTTACGTTAAATTAACTGCATCAATGAGTCATAAACCTCTTTAGCTCGTTTATATTCTTCGTCTACGCTTAAAATATATGTTTCACCCTCAAATTCACTGTATCTTCGTTGAGCATTTAAATGAAGGTATGTACACCGAACTATATCAATACAAGAACGAATTATTACTTGAGATCTTTTCCGTTCAATAGAAGCCAAACTAGGACTATTTTTTATTGACTCGTCTGCCGCTTTATACATATTAAGCAACTCTTCTACAGAGCAAGGCATCTTAAAATTTGGTTCAATAAGCTCAAAAATCTGCCCGTCAATCATACGATCAATTATAAAACGAGCTTTTTCATCATAACTATCTTGCACTGATTCCATAAAGTATTCCCTTAAAACTTAAAAGAGGAAACACTTTATCATAATAAATAACATGGCGTTTTTAGGCGGTTCATACCAACTACACTCATTAGCACTTTGATTCGCCAAAAAGCCTTAAATTCGATGCTTAGAATGCCAAGCGTGGCTGTAACTCTTGAATCATTGTTATGTTTAGGAGTTCAATGTAGACAACCAGATAGCACAACCAAGTAAACTAATAGACTTTAAACTATTAATTTCACTACCATAATCAACATGAAAAACATCACCATGCATAATCCCATTTCTGTTCGGCCCACGCTGCTTTTGTACATCTGAGCATATAGATTTATCAGCACCAATCTGGTTTTTAACAAATGTACTTGCTAAAAAGGCATCAAAGAAGACTCCTTCATCAAATTTCCTAATTTCATTTATTTTCTCATACGAGCGATACTTATTGTTGAAGATACTTCTCTTAAATTCTTCATTAAAAACACCTTCAGCTTGAGCTAAAAAAATAGGAATTGACCCATAATACTCTCTTGCATGATGAAGCCTAAAAGCTGCTTCTAAAACACTAGTACGTTCTTTTGCATGTTGTAAGCAATACTGCTTATTTTCATCCAGACATTCGCGGTTTCGCTCCATAAAGAACGTATTAATACTATTCTGTTGCTGCAATTTACGTAAGTTGCCACCAATCTTGGCATAAGGAGTTGGATACCAGCCCCATTTAGCCAACTCAATAGAGGTTTCAGCACGTTTTCTAGCTGCCGTTTTAAAAAAATCGTCTTCGAGAATCACTAATTTCCCCGTAAAAATATCAACGCCGTATTAAGTGGTAAGCAACGCCTACCACTCAGTTTAAGCCATTGTTAAATAAACACTTAAACTAAAAAAAGCTGAAGCAGCCAAGTGTTGAAAATCCGTTTTAAATGCTTTGTATTAGCATAAAATTTTACCACACACGCAAAGCTTCTTGCGTTTTCAGAACCAATTTATCTATATATTCAGAATAACTTTCCGCAAAGAAAATTATACTTTCTCCTGAACGATTAACCTTACTAGCTTGTAACGCGCTTTTTCTCAGTTGTTCAGCTAAATCGAGATCTGATTTTAGTTTGTAAATAGTCGTTAACTCAGCAGAAGACAAAGCACTCAAAACTTCGTGAGGCAAGTAATTGAAATTAAAAACTGGATTTTCAGCAATCACCATTTTCGCTAAAGATTGTTGATGTAAAATAGCGTTTTCATTAATGTTGACCAACTGCGATCTCAATAGTTTCTTGGCATTTCTGTTATTCTCTATGTCGTTTTGCTTCTTCTGATAGCTAGGTAAAAATAATGCGACTAAGACTGCAAGAGTGGTAGCGATTGCAGCTAACCACGTGCCTAACATACTCCAATAAGAAACGTCCTCTACACTCATTTTTTGCTCCCTATATGGCACCTCGCCGTATTTCACGTCTATATAGTGCAGCCTTTCACCTATCACTTCAATTTGTAATCAATAAGTTAGTGCCACATTGAAAGGTTATACTGCTCAGTAATGCATAATTTCTAGATGTGCTGAATAAGGATAACTTTTGGTAGGGCAAACTCACGCCAATAAAATGTGAATGAGTATTTACTCTGACTTGATGTATGGAATCCACTCCCTCCTTTGCCAAGCTAGACTTAGGAGAATGAGATAAATACGAGGGTTCCAATATGTTGAGCAATAATATTATCGCTATCGACCTAGCTAAAAATGTTCTACAAGTCTGTCATATCAGTGTTCATGGTGAAATGCTTTCCAATAAACCTTTAAGCCGACAAAAAACGAAAGAGTTCCTAGCTAAAACAAAGCCATCCATTGTTGCTATGGAAGGTTGCTGTGGTTGTCACTATTGGGGGCAATTAGCTGAACAATTTGGGCATGAAGTGAGGATCATTAACCCTAAGAAAGTAAAGGGATACCTAGAGGGTCATAAAACGGATCATAATGATGCTCTCGCGATCGCTAACGCCGCAATACAAATTGGCATTAAGTACAGCCGTCCAAAATCACTAGAACAACAATCTATGCATTCTTTAGAAACCAGCCGTAGATTCTTATCTCGCAGTGTGGTTTCCCTAGCGCTTCACATTCGAGGGACGATCTTGGGCTACGGTATAGCAAACTCTAGAGGTGAAAAAGGGTTAAAAGCTTCAGTTCAAACAGTGCTTGATGGAGAAACATCAATACCAGCCAATGTCGTATCCGTTCTGTCTATGTTGTGGGAGCAATATAAAGAATTGAAAGCAAAACTCATTGCATTCGAAAAAGAAAAAAACGCTTTAACCCGTCAGATAGAACCTTGCCAACGATTAATGGAAATTGAAGGTGTTGGTGAAACAACTGCTGCAATGCTCTATACAACTCTTGGTGATGGAAAGAAGTTCAAGAATGGAAGACAAGCTTCAGCGTTTGTTGGTCTTACACCCAAACAACACAGTTCAGGAGGCAAGGTCTTTATGATTGGGATCGATAAATGCGGTGGAGTGAAGGAGCTACGCTCCCTTCTCTATCTTGGTGCAATGTCTTACGTTGGACGACTCCCCGAAAAACCGAAGACTCAAAAGGATGCTTGGTTGAGGAGTATCATAGATCGTATCGGCTTCAAGAAGGCCTGCATTGCACTGGCTAACAAAGTGGTACGGACTGCGTGGGCAATGCTTCGGTATGAGACTGAATACAAACCAGTTTTAATCACCGATTAATCACTAATAAATTGTGAGATTTTACAAAATGATGAAGCATAAAAGGTAAGACCAACCTACTGAAAACCTGACCTTTCCGTCATGCTTTCCAAGCTGCTAACTCGATGAGGACAGTAGGTGCGCAAAACATCAAAGGCTAGAGGGTAGCTCCTTCAATAAGAAGCCGAATATACGACCGCATCTTAACTTTTATTGCAAAAATCACTTTGTAAATACGTGGATTCCATATACATTTTGGGGCAATTTTGAGTTAGCCATCGTGGCCAACTCAAAAGTGGACATAAACGTTTTAGCGCGAATAAACTAAAACGTTAGTTAGAGATTAGAAAAAGTATCTTGAACCTCGAATGCTTGTATGGCGATTACCTCCTACGCCACCTTGGTAGGGTATGCATCCCTTTCCCTTTAAGTACATTTGGAAACACATAACCTGATCCGAGTGCAAAACCATGATACCAGTCAATCTGCTCATGACAGTGAGAACTGAAATCTTTATCATTCCAAAGTGTTAACATCTCTACCTTTTTAAGGCGGTATGATTCTTTTCCATTACCATCAAAAACAAACCCCGTATATGGATTTAGTTTTGTCTTATTTGTTTTCTTATGTAAATGTCCATGTGGAACTGAGGGAGCACAATCTACGTCTCCGATAGTAAAAACCCATTTATTCAATACAATGAGACTCAAATTGTCTTCTTGCTCATTGCCTGCAAGTTGTCCATTTCGGTCATCTTCAACCTCTAACGAGTTTTGCTCTTCCTCACACTCATCTGCAAGCCAGTCAATGGTTTCCATACGTTCAACATACTCGTTTAAACCTATGATTCCATACTGGTAGCTTAGATCTGCTAATAATCGAAGTGTTGTATTCATGGTAGGTACCTCCTCACTTTGCTTTGAGCAAAATGTTAACTAATAATCAATGAAAAAACAGGGAGATAGTTCTAGACTCCACAAAGGACAAAGGTGAGTCAGATCTGAACTAGCTGACTCGAAGAAAGACAAAGGTGTGATTGCCATGATCAGCTTCTGGACAGAATGAGTTAGAGCACTTAACCCAATACAATTGTTTCTGATAAGAAAAAGTACCTTGAAGCCATGGGCGTTTGTTATGTTGGATCCATTTCACTGAACTTTAAAGTATAAAAGTCTCGATTTAGCGAAGCTTTCCATTGCTCTATATTACGGTAGTTATAAAGGTATTCTTGATAGCTCTCTATGGTGCTTTCACTAACGTTAAGCCCGTAGATTATAGACTTAACATGACCTACTTTAAAAAGGTATAAACTGCTAGGGTCATGGCTAAGCTCAACTAAGTTATTGGCATATGCTTCTCGTTCTATTTTATCGGATAATTGATCCAGATAAACGGTGAATCTGCCGTCACTATCTTCGCTACCAATAGTTAGTAGTTTGTTTAACACATGTTTGTTTTTCAAGCGATGAACATTGGTAACAATGACTTTATCTGCTTGGTCTAGCCGAAGAGTTACACGATGCTCTTTTTCATATATCCATTCATCGCTTTTCTGTTGAAAAATCTCAAATAAGATACGATCTTGACCTTCCGCAGATATATTAGAGTAATCAAAGTCAAATCGATCAACACGGTATCTAGGTTGCTTTCGGTACATAATAGGGAGACACTCTCCACGGAACATTTCAAAACCGTCAAATAAGCTAGTTGAATTTAGCTGTGGTTCATGTAGGTAGGTAAACATGTTGCCATTAAAAGCAGATTGAGCCCAAAACCCGATAACAGCACCTTTATGTTCGTTAGCATAGTGAGACCACATTAGTAAATTATCTTTAGCTTCAGTTAAGCTAATAACACCGATTTTACTTTTGTTTTCCTCTATATAAGAGATCAGCTCGTCTGGAGACTCACATATTTCAAAGTAAGGACTGAGGTCAGACAGAGCTTCTTTACAATAGGTAGCTTCAAAAGGGTCATTCAGTCCCGCCAACTGAGTTGCTCTGATATAGCCTTCTTTTAAAAAGTAATCAGGGTTCGACATATATTTATATAAAAGTTTCAATACAACTCCCATGTTGAATAAGGTTTGATAAGCCCCTTGTCCACTAGACACTACACGGATTAGAAAAAGTAGGTCAAATACCCATCCCTAAAGTGTGACGGATAAGTGCGCTAGCTTGGAATGGGGCAAAAACGCGTTAGATCAAAAACTCTAACTTACTTAACTGATATTAGAAAAAGTATCTTGAAACCTTAAAGCTGAGAGGTTGATACGGCGACGTTGAACAATGAATCTTAGATCTCTAATCAGTCACGTTAGTATGAGTGAAGCCTGAAAGTGATAGACTTAGAAAGCGTATTAATAATAACCAACAAAAGTCTGATGAGTGTGTTACCTTGGTCTCTATCCCTACCGCTTAGTAGGGACTTCTTTTCTTTTCCGAACTCGCATCTCGGCACTCCTTAGTTGCCCTCCTAAGCCTCATAGCGGGCTTTAATTATGTCTATTTCAACCCAAAAGTTAAGAAACATCTTCAAACTGACTAGAATTGAAAATGTAGAAACTAACAACGACGTACCCCATTTCGCACCTTGGTTACCACTTGCCCAGAAAGTAAAACCTGTCATCCCTTCAGCGATTATATATTGCGAAGGTAATTTTGGTAAAATTGATGGTAAAACCGCTAATGGGTTAGTGAGGCATTCGTTAAGCTATCGTATTCTATCGGTTATTGATAGTGAGTCTGCTGGCTTAGATGCTGGTGAGGTTCTTGATAACAAAGCCAATGGAATACCTATCCTTGCTAATGCTGAAGAAGCTATCATTCACGCGGAAAGCATTCCCGATTACTTCATTTTCGGCATTGCGCCATCAAGTGGATTTTTATCTGACTTAGATAAAAGCATCATTTTAAATGCCATGTCACTAGGAATGAACATCGTAAATGGCTTACATGAATTCCTAACCGATGATCCTCTATTTTTAGAAGCTAGCTTAAAGAATAACGTTCGAATATTCGATACTCGCAAACCCAAAAGTAAAGGCGATCTGAAAACGTTTAGCGGGAAAATACACAACGTTAAATGTCCGAGAATTGCTGTAATGGGGACGGATTGCGCACTAGGAAAACGAACAACAGCAACAATATTGACGAATGAACTGACTAGAAAAGGCCTTAACGTCGTTCTGATTGCCACTGGTCAAACAGGTATTATGCAAGGCGCACAATACTGCGTTGCACTCGATGCTGTCCCTTCACAATTTTGTGCCGGTGAGTTGGAATCTGTCATTGTACAGGCCTATGAAAAAGAAAACCCGGATCTGATAATTATTGAAGGACAAGGAGCCTTGAGTCACCCTGCGTTTTCAACCAGCGCTTTTATCTTACGTGGCAGTTGTCCAACGGGTGTGATACTGCAACATGCCCCTAAACGTTTATATCGTAGTGATTTTCCTGATTGCCCAATGCCTTCGATTGCCTCAGAAATCAATCTTATCGAAACGTTTTCTAATACCAATATTATTGGACTAACACTGAATCATGAAGATATGTCGTTGGATGAAACACGTTGTGC
>NZ_JBFSUX010000047.1:0-38864 GCF_041467595.1 Vibrio sp. 10N.247.311.13
ATTTCACAATAATTCATCAATCTTAATTAGATCACATTTTTACTTTAATTGGTATAACTCTTGGTTTTGACTTCCGTAAAAGGTTGTTTTGGCTAGTAATCGTTGAATCGACGATTGATTAGAAAGTTGTGTTAGCAATAGCAGGGCTTCACGCTTATGGGCTCTAACATGACAAATTATTTTTAATCAATAAGTTAGCAGGGGTTTTCTAAATAACTGTGGCTTCTTAATTACTTCTGTTGAGTGATGATTAAGCCGCGCTTTAAACTTCGGAGTTTTGCTGTGTCTCAGAATTGATTTCGTCTAGAGTCTGAAACTCCGCTGCTATACATTCACTTCTTCAATCTTAAACCAATAAGTTGGTTGCGGAGGTAGGTCGGATTTACGATCTCCAACGCTTTGAGGTACATTACTGAAATGTAATTTTCATCTAATGATTCCAGTTGCTAAGCCCACTGTAATCTAGAGCTAATCTCTATCAAATGACAACTACTGCGAAATGCCTTTTCTTTCTTTCGGTACAAATCCAATCAAGTTATCTGATCGTTATTCCTTTAAGAATTTATATAAAGGTTGTCAGTCAGCTCAAATGGATTCTAAACAGCTTGCTTTATAATTGGCTAAAACTGCATACGGATAGATCTAAAGTATCCCTCAGTGTTTTTTAAGAAACCTTGCGGGGGATTTCATGAAGATTTAACCTCATGACTTAAAATCAGTACTTATAAAGCATTAATAGTATTTGAAAACCCATGATCAAGATGTGTGACTTATGGATTGTTCCGAGCTAGGTGGACCATATTAAAAATGGACGGTGCTTCGGTCAGCAATAAGCTGGGTGTGGAGAAGGGGTTTGGATGGAAGACTTTTACTACCATCTTTAGTGTTTGCTTATTAGTACTGAGGAAGTTATCTAAGGTAAACACTAGATACAAAAAAAGCCGATGCTAGGTATCGGCTTCATGTTAGTTGTATCAGTTTAAGCTGGTTGAACGAGAGCGAGTGCCTTACGAGATACTTCGTGCGCTGCTTTCGTTAAGTTTTGCTTTTCTAGTGCATCAGATAGGTATCCGTAATCTGATACGTTTGAGCGAAGTGCTAGTGCTTTCTCGAAGTGGCCTTGTGCTTCTGCCCACTTTTGCTCTCTTAGGTAGAACTGAGCCAATGCGCTGTGTGCTTCGGCATTGCCACCATCTTTACTGATGGCGCGCTCTAGCATGACCACTACTGGGTGGTGATCGGCTAGGTTCAGCTCTGGAAGCAACATGTAGAGCTCATTTGAACCACTCTTCGCAATGTTCTCTTTGATCACTGTGAACGCTTCTGAGTCAGCTTTACGAGCGATCAGTTGCTTCACAAAGCAAGATACAAGGTGCGAACTTTGTTTCTGCTTTCTTGAAAGCTTGTTCCAATGACTGATTAAACCTTCGCTACCTTGTTGTTGAGCTACATCATGAAGTAATCCACATTGTGCTTTCTGTTCTAATTCACGTTGCTCATCAGCTGTTAGAAGCTTATTCTTAACTAATTTAGGCGTTAACTCTAGCAATGGCTGCCATAACTTCAGTTGCAAGTAAGTAGCTTTTAACAGGCCAAGCACAGCAGTGTTATTAGGGTATGTGCCTTTTAGGGTAGAAAGTGTATCGAATGCAGCTTCGTAGTTTGACTCGCTGATTTGCTGTTTAGCTTTAGTTAGCTCTACCGCAAGTAGAGAGTCGTCCTGTTGGCTAGCAAGCTCGATGTACTTATCACGCTCACTTGTATTACCTTGCTCGTGTGCCGCTTGAGAAGCGACTAAATAACAAAGTAGAGGCATGTCGTGATGATTAGCCCAGCGAGTTACTTTCTTCTCAGCGCCTTTCCAGTCACCTTCAAGCAGCTTGATGATGCCTTCATTGGTATAACGACGAGAGCGCTTCAGCTTACGAACACTGAACCAATTCCAAGTTGTCGAGCTTGCGTACATAAGCTTTTTAAATAGGTACTCTAAGCCGAATAGAGCCGCTAGAAGAGCGATGACGAAGATAACCAGTGTTGTCACGCTCATCTCAATGGTCTTATTCGCAATTGAGATCAGAACGTAGCCTTGTTGACCAGAGAACTGAGTACCAACAATTAACCCAGCACCTAGAACGAGAAAAAGAAAAATCCAACGAATCATTATTTTTCCTCCGTGGTCATAACGGTGACTTCACGACGTAGGCGCTCACGTATCACATCTGACAACTCATTTTGAGATTCAAGCTTTACAGGGTATTTCACAGAGATGTTCTGTTCACTTAGCTGTTTAATCGCTTTCTCAAATTCAATCACTGAGTTGTTATCTTGGTTTAGATAAGCTTTCGACCACTCGCTAGCGGTATTAAGAGCTGCGCTATAGAGTTCACCTTGTTCTTTGTAGACAGCGCGAATCGCGGTTTCTAATTTACCTTTGATGTTTTCACGAAGGTAGAAGTGCTGTTCTGGTGATAGTAGAGGGATAACTTCGCCATCACGACTACGGAATGTGATGAAGTTTTCTGAAAAGTCTTTCATCGACGTCATCAGGTTGTTCTGCCAGTCATTAATATCTTGAGATACGGCTTTTTTCTCAACAGCGGCAGCCTCAGGCAGGATTGCATTGGCAAGCGGCAGCGTATCGACTTGTTGTTGTAGGCTTGTGATGCGTAGAACTAAGCCATCACGGTCGATAAGAGGAATAGTGCGAAGCTTAGTAATGTCATTGGTCATTGATTGACGAAGAGAGACCAAGCTTGGGTCATTCAGTGCGGCGATACGTTGATCGGCGCTTTCCATTAGTTTGGTTGCACTAACGGCATCATGCTCGAGGAACAGTTTACGTCCTGCTAGTTTCACAAGGTAATCAGCTTCAGCAAGCAACCAGTCATTCGGGCGGCGACCTTTCACGTCAGCCACTGCTAACTGCAGGCTTTGAATGCTCTTCTGCTGTTGAGATTGCACGACCTGAGTTTTCTCCACCGCGTGTGAGGCTTCTTGGATAGTCTCTTGCTTGATGGTTTGTAGGTCTTTATTTACCGCAGATTGGGTATTTTGAAGTTGTGCTTGAAGAGCGGCTATTTGAGCCGAGTATTCAGCGCTCTTTTGCTGCATTTGAAATGCGATACCGCCACTGAAGATAATTGAAATAGCGATCGCAATAGCGCCTAGTTTGACACCGCGCTTACCTTGCTTTTCTGCTTTCTCTATTTGCTCTTTATGCTCAGCTTGAGGCTGCTCATTTTTAGCGGTATTTGAAGCAGAGGCATCAAGCTTCTGTTCAGGTTGTTTTGTCTCTGTAGAGTCAGCTTTTTCGTTTTCAACAACTACTGGCTGAGTATCTTGTTTCTTTTCAGGTTCAATATGCTCATTATTTTTTTTGCTTGTCATGCTTATTTCCTGTTTCTAGCTAGGGCCGGAGAGCAGCCAGTAATATTTGGTTCGTAGCACTGTGAGTATTGGTCACATTCGAGAAGCCGAGTTGTTGTGCTCGTTCTACAATGCGCTGGCTTGGGACAAATAGATGTCTTGTTGAAAGCCAAGCCAAATACTCATCAGGGGTAATTGAGCAGAGATACTCCAATTGTTCCTGACTAGTGATGACAACTTTGGACGTTTTTTTGTTTATCCATGTTTGATAGGTATTGTGGTCGCTAATAGGAATATATTCTCTACGGTAGGTCTCACAATAAGAGACTTGTGCACCTCGATTGAGTAGAGAATCCCTAATGAGCTCACGCCCACCATTGCCACGTAGTATCAAAATGGACTTATTTTCTACGCCATTAAGTTCAGTAAGTTTAAGAAGATGTTCACTATCACTAACTTGAGGATAGTTTACTTTTTGTTTACAGACTTTGCTTAAAACGTGCGCAGTTTTTTGACCAACGCCAAGATAAAGCGGCGAAGTAGGCCAAATGGATGAGGTTTTTGAAAGGATGCTTTGGGCAGCCGCCACGGCGTGGTGACTGACTGCAATAATGATATCGCTGTTATTAAGCTGGGTGCTTAAATCCGCAGAGTTGGGATTATCCACGATACGAATCAGCGGATGATGGATTGCTTGAACCCCTTTATCCGCTAGTTGTTGGCAAAGCGATTGTCCCTCTGAACCGGGACGAGTCACCAACACTGTCATGATTATTCTTGGTCAACGTAGAGCTTGGTTAAGATTTCTCTCGCGCCATCATCCAGCAATTGATTTGCCAGAGTCACGCCAAGTGCTTCTGCATCTTTGCGAGGGCCAGAGATCTCACCACGAACCATCTTAGAACCGTCCGGTTCACCAACTAATGCACGTAGCCAGATGTTTTCGCCATCTAATAATGAGTAGCTGCCGATAGGAACCTGACAGCCACCTTCTAGGGTAAGGTTCATTGCACGTTCGCACAGTACACGATCAGCCGTGTCTTTATGATTCAGTGGTTCAAGGAGTTTAATCAGACGCTCGTCATCAAGGCGACACTCAATACCAACAGCGCCTTGGCCAACAGCAGGGAGAGACTGCTCTGGTTCGATGAAGCTACGAATACGCTCTTCTAGCTCTAGACGTTTAAGACCTGCAGCAGCCAGTACGATCGCATCGTATTGACCATCATCGAGTTTACCTAGACGAGTACCAACGTTGCCGCGCAGCTCTTTGATGATCAGATCTGGGCGGTATTCTAACAGTTGGCATTGGCGACGCAGACTGCACGTACCCACGACAGCACCTTGTGGGAGTTCGTCGATGTTGTTGTAAGTGTTTGATACGAAAGCGTCACGCGGATCTTCGCGCTCACAAATTGTTACCAGACCTAGACCTTCAGGGAAGTCGACAGGTACATCTTTCATTGAGTGAACCGCTAGGTCAGCACGACCTTCTAGCATGGCTACTTCAAGTTCTTTAACGAACAGTCCTTTACCACCCACTTTAGCAAGCGGAGTGTCTAGGATGATGTCACCTTTGGTCACCATAGTTACCAACTCAACCTCTAAACCAGGGTGAGCAGCTTGCAGTGCATCCCTTACAAAGTATGCCTGCCAAAGGGCAAGAGGGCTTTTTCTGGTCGCGATACGGATTGGTGCTGAATTTGTCATGGTGTTTCCGATATAGGTTCTGTAATAGCCTAATCCTACCATTATGAGGCGAGAATTCTTACTGTTTGATCATTCCATACTTTGATAGCTGAGAGATTTTCATGAGTTCACCAAAATAGTGTGATTAGTATCTCATTTGAAACATGGGCTATTATTAGAAATAGTCAATAAAGAGGACACTACGGCGCCGTGAGTTTAACTTTCTGTCATCAAGGAATTGACCAGTATGACAGGTTCCTTTGCTTTACCATTAAGGCTAAAAGTGTTAAATTGATCACGTTTTGTTGCTGCTTTCGTTCAGTAACTAGACAGAACTGCACTTAACCTCAAACCAAGGACTTACCTTGCAGGCTTACACTCAAACTTTGATTCAACGATTAGACAATCTAAATCAGCAGCGCATTGATCGTGCGTTGGCGTTGATGAATGTGCAAGGCCAGCGAGTTTTCAACCTTATTCCCGCACTGCTTCACTTTAATCACCCGATGATGCCTGGTTATTACGACCAACAAGTTCCTTTTGGAATTCGTAGCTTCACGCTTAATGAATTCCAAAAGCAATTTGTCTCTGATACCGAATTAACGCTGGGTGGTAAACTTACCGAGGCTGCTGAACCTGCCATCCTTGGCTTGTACACCATGGGTAGTACTTCTTCTATTGGTCAAAGCACTTCAAGTGATCTTGATATCTGGGTATGTGTGTCTCCAGATATGGATGGCGCATCTCGCGACAGCCTAACCAATAAATGTCTGCTTATTACTGATTGGGCTGAAACCTTAGGGGTTGAAGCGAACTTCTTTTTGATGGATGAAGAGCGTTTCCGCTCGAATCATTCTGAAGAGATGACCGGTGATAACTGTGGTTCTTCACAGCACTTACTACTGCTTGATGAGTTCTATCGCTCAGCCGTTCGTTTGGCTGGCCAGCGTTTGTTGTGGCAAATCATCCCGCCAGAAATGGAGGAGTGCTACGACGAGTATGTCCAAGGTTTATGTAACGATGGTTATCTTGATTGCTCGCAGTGGATCGATTTCGGCAAGCTGAACAGTATTCCTGCTGAAGAGTACTTTGGTTCAAACCTATGGCAGCTCTATAAGAGTATCGACTCACCGTATAAATCGGTGTTGAAGGCGATCCTGTTAGAAGCTTATTCATGGGAATACCCAAACACCCAGCTTCTTAGTATTGACACCAAGCGTCGTTTCTTTGCAGATGAACCTGATCTGTATGGCATGGATAGCTACTATCTGATGCTTGAAAAGGTAACTCGCTACCTAGAACGTATCAACGACCATACTCGATTGGATTTGGTGAGACGCTGCTTCTATCTTAAGACCCACGAGAAGTTGTCACGAGATGCGGGTATTGGTTCTGTCGCATGGCGTCGTGAAGCCTTAACCGAGATGACTAAATCTTGGAACTGGGGACATGAAACCATTGCTGAGCTCGACAACCGCCGTAATTGGAAGGTTGAGCAGGTTAAAGTGGTGCACCATGCCCTGCTTGATGCCTTGATGCTGAGCTACCGTAACCTGATTCAATTTGCACGTCGTAACGACATCACTTCAGCTATCAGCCCGCAAGATATCAGTATCTTGGCACGTAAACTTTACGCTGCGTTTGAGGTGTTACCAGGCAAAGTGACGCTACTGAATCCACAAATATCCCCGGATCTCCATGAGCCAGATTTGAGCTTTATCGAAGTTCGTCAGGGTCAGTCAAATAAAGCGGGTTGGTACTTGTACAAACAGCCTTTGATTGCACATCGCATTCTCGGCCAGCCTTCACTTGAACACCATGAGTACTTGAGTAAATTGGTTGCTTGGTCGTTCTTTAATGGCCTAATTACAGAGTCGACGCGTTTGCACTCTGTGGTTCGAGATGCTCATATTGATATCGATAAATTTTATCAAATGGTGAGCGATCTACGTAATACCTTCTCTTTGCGTAAGCGTCGTCCGAGTATGCAGGCACTGGCGAGCCCGTGTGAGATAAGCCAACTGGCGATGTTCATCAACTTTGAAAATGACCCGACGTCTGAATTAAGTGGTCGCGCATTAAAAGTGGATCTTAAGAATGCCGATATTTTCAGTTTTGGTGAAGAAGGTAAGAGCTTAGTCGGTAGTGTCGATCTGGTTTATCGGAACTCTTGGCATGAAGTTCGTACACTTCATTTCCAAGGCGAAACCGCGATGTTGGACGCGCTGAAGACGGTACTGGGTAAAATGCACCAGGATGCGTTGCCGCCAGAGTCGGTCGATGTGTTCTGTTACAGCAAAAACCTACGCGGTGTGATGCGTAATATGGTGTATCAACTGCTTGCCGAGTGTATCGACTTGCGATTAAAACCAATTGAGCCAGAGAAACGCCGCCGATTTAAGGCTATTCGCCTGGCAAACAAAATGTTTGGTCTGTTCTTTGAACGTCGTGGTGTATCGGTGCAGATGCTGGAAAACTCGGTCGATTTCTACCGTAGTATCTCAACCAATAAGCTCAAAGGCTCACCTTTACTGATGCTCGATAAAGAGCAAGAGTATCAGCTACCAGAAGTGGTGGATGGTTTTGCGAGTGAGGGCTTGATTCAGTTCTTTTTCGAAGATACCGACAAAGGCTTCAATATTTATGTATTGGACGAGTCGAACCAAGTTGAGGTCTACCACCAGTACAGCGGTGAAAAAGATGAGATGATCGCGAGCGTGAATTCTTTCTACACATCGGTAAAAGATGAGTCGAAGATGTCGTCTAAGTTGATTAACTTTAACCTACCTCAGTACTACCAAATCGTTCATCCTGAAGAAGGCAATTCTTACGTTGTGCCTTATCGTAACGATGCAACTTTAGCTTCTCGGAGCTCAAAGATAGTTAACATCTAGTCTTACTAAGCCCGATTGATTTTAAAAAAAGGAGTGATTGATTCACTCCTTTTTAGTTTTGCTTACAAATGATTAGACCCAATCGATCGCTTCACCTGCGTGCTTCACGCATTCTTCTTTAACCATCTCAAACAGCTCCATGCCCGTCTTTGAACATGTCCACTTGTCGTCAACTAGCTTGAAGTGAAAGCCACCAGATTTAGACGCTAACCAGATTTCTTTCATTGGTTCTTGGCGGTTAATGATGATTTGGCTGCGGTTCTCAAACTCCAGCGTCATCACGTTACCAGTCACTTCGTAATCAATATCTGCCTCTGATTCATCGATAGCTTCTTCGATGTTTTGCATCTGTATATCGACCAGCTGATGAAATTCAGTCTCGTTCATCCTTTCTATCCTATTGCTTTTCCTGAGTGTGGTGCGATTATAGGGGGCATTGAGTTAATAATCACGATATGCAAAATGAAAAAATTAATTGCTGCTCTATTTATGATGTCCGTTATTGGACTTTCTGGTTGTGGTCAAACGGGTCCTTTGTACGATCCTGATGAAGTTCAGCAAACCGAACAATCACAATAAGTGAAAACACGCAGAAATCGTTATTTATAAGGGATAAGAACTTTGGATTACTTCAACTATCAGGAAGATGGCCAGCTTTGGGCTGAGGACGTCGCACTTTCACAACTAGCAGAGCAATATGGTACACCGCTGTATGTATATTCTCGTGCAACATTAGAACGCCACTGGAATGCGTTTGATTCATCGGTTGGTGAGCATCCGCACTTGGTGTGTTATGCCGTTAAAGCTAACTCAAACCTTGGCGTGTTGAATACTTTGGCTCGTTTGGGCTCTGGCTTCGATATCGTTTCTGGCGGTGAGCTAGAGCGTGTGGTTGCTGCCGGTGGCGATCCAGCAAAAGTTGTATTCTCTGGTGTCGGTAAAACAGCCGCTGAAATGAAGCGTGCGCTTGAGTTGAACATTAAGTGTTTCAACGTAGAGTCTGAACCAGAACTAGAGCGACTGAATAAAGTAGCTGGTGAGCTTGGTGTTAAAGCGCCGATTTCACTGCGTATCAACCCAGACGTTGATGCGAACACTCACCCTTATATCTCTACTGGTCTGCGTGATAACAAGTTTGGTATCGCTTTCGACCGTGCTCCTGCTGTCTATGAGTTTGCAAAAACACTCGATAACTTGTCTATCCATGGTATTGATTGCCACATTGGTTCTCAGTTAACGGATATCGAACCTTTCATCGATGCAACCGATCGCCTACTTGCGCTGATCGACCAGCTACGTGCTAACGGTATCAACATCAAACACCTTGATGTCGGTGGCGGCTTGGGTGTGGTTTATCGTGATGAATTACCACCACAGCCTTCTGACTACGCGAAAGCTTTATTGGCTCGCTTAGACAATCATTCTGATCTAGAGCTGATTTTCGAGCCTGGAAGAGCGATTGCTGCTAACGCTGGTGTATTATTAACGAAAGTCGAGTTCCTCAAGCCAACAGAGCACAAGAACTTTGCCATCATCGATGCAGCAATGAACGATCTAATGCGCCCAGCACTTTACCAAGCTTGGCAGGATATTGTTCCTGTGAGCCCTCGTCAGGGTGAAACTGTGACTTACGATTTGGTTGGCCCAATCTGTGAGACAGGCGATTTCCTAGGTAAAGATCGTGACCTTGTTCTTGAAGAAGGTGATCTGCTAGCAGTTCGTTCAGCGGGTGCTTATGGCTTCGCGATGTCATCTAACTACAACACTCGTTCGCGTGCGGCTGAAGTGATGGTGGATGGCGATAAAACTCACTTGGTTCGTCAGCGTGAAGAGCTTACGAGTCTGTGGGAACTTGAAAACATTCTTCCGGAGTAATTTTAAGCGTTATGCACTTCCACTTTTCTAAAATGCATGGTTTGGGCAATGATTTCATGGTCGTGGACTGCATTACTCAAAATATTTTCTTTTCTCCAGATTTGATCCGTCGCTTGGCGGATCGTCACACTGGCGTGGGCTTTGATCAGCTACTTGTGGTTGAGGCTCCCTATGATCCAGAAACTGATTTCCATTACCGCATATTCAATGCGGATGGCAGTGAAGTGGAGCAGTGTGGCAATGGTGCACGTTGTTTTGCACGATTCGTTCGCATGAAAGGCTTAACGAATAAGTACAGCATCAACGTGAGTACCAAGAAAGGTAAAATGGTTCTCAAGATTGAAGAGAATGACCTGATCACGGTGAACATGGGCATTCCTGAGTTCGAACCCGGCAAGATTCCATTCAAGGCCAAGCAGCCAGAGAAGACGTATATCCTAAGAACGGATGTACACACCTTATTCTGTGGTGCGGTAAGCATGGGTAACCCACATGTGGTTACCGTGGTTGATGACGTCGACACGGCTGATGTGGACACCTTAGGCCCACTACTTGAATCACATGAACGTTTCCCTGAGCGTGTTAATGCTGGCTTTATGCAGGTCGTTAACCGTGAAGAAGTTCGTCTACGTGTTTACGAACGCGGCGCGGGTGAAACTCAGGCATGTGGCAGCGGAGCGTGTGGCGCAGTTGCAGTGGGTATCACTCAAGGCTTACTGGCTGAGAATGTGAAGGTTCGTCTACCAGGCGGTGACTTACACATTAGCTGGCAAGGCCCGGGTAAACCTCTGTTTATGACCGGCCCTGCAACGCATGTGTTTGATGGTCAACTTTCTTGCTAATAACGACCCAAAACAAATATATTCATAAAAATAAAGGATAGGTTTTGTCTTACGTTGAAGCCGACGCACTCACCGCAGAAGTGGTCGCGGAATATTTACGTGATACCCCAGATTTTTTCCAAGACCGAAAAGATTTGGTTGATCGCCTTGCTATCAATAACGTTGAGCAGGGCGCTGTTTCTCTGGTTGAGGTTCAGCTTAAACGCCAACGTCATCGAATCGAAGAGCTTGAAGAAGAGATCACTGGCTTGATGTCGTTGGCAGCAAATAACGATAAAACCTTCTATGAGTTTATGGATCTGCAAGCGCAAGTGCTGAAATGCAGTGACTTCATGCAGGTGATAAAAGCCGTTGAACAAAAAGCGTTAGATCTTGGGCTTAAGGCTCATGTTCGTATTCTTTCGCAATCTGGCTTTTATCAGTTGAGTGCTGAGGGTTACTCTAAGTTTTCGCTTAACCATTTCAATGGCAAAGATGCTTATCTTGGACGCTTGAGAAAAGCCGACAGACACGATTTGTTTGGTGATTATCCAGTTCCAGAGCTAGGCTCTTATGTAGTACTACCGCTTGCTAAGCAGTCTCCATTGGGTTTGCTCGCCTTTTCTAGTGAAGATGGCGGACATTTCCAACCCCATATGGATACGCTCTTTTTACGCCATTTAGCACTTGTTGTCGCTCATTTGGCGGACACCTTACCTTGGCAGATAAATAATGAGCCTAGAGCCCAAAATACCTCTTCCTAACAGCCTTCAAAAGCCACTTTCTCGCTTCTATGAATATCTCCGAAGCGAGAAGGGACTCAGCCTACACACCCAACGTAATTACAAACAACAACTTGAAACCATGGCCGGTCATTTAGTCACTCTAGGGCTAAAGGATTGGGGTCAAGTCGATGCGGCGTGGGTCAGACAACTGGCCAGTAAAGGCATGCGTGAGGGAATGAAAGCGAGCAGCATTGCAACGCGCTTATCGTCACTGCGCAGCTTCTTTGATTTCCTTGTGTTGCGTGGCGAAATGACCGCCAATCCAGCCAAAGGTGTCTCTGCACCTCGCAAACAACGCCCTTTGCCTAAAAACCTCGATGTTGATGAAGTGGGTCAACTGCTTGATGTGAATGAGGACGATCCATTGTCGATTCGTGATCGAGCGATGATGGAGGTGATGTATGGTGCTGGATTACGACTGGCAGAACTGGTCGGCATCAATCTGAAAGATGTGTTGGGTCGACAAGGCGAAATCCGAGTGATTGGTAAAGGCGACAAAGAACGCAAAGCGCCTTTTTCTGGTTTAGCTAAAGAGTGGGTCGATAAATGGCTCAAAGTTCGTGGTGAATTGGCTTCACCGGGTGAAACCGCGCTGTTTGTCTCTAAGCTCGGGACTCGTATCTCTCACCGCAGCGTGCAAAAGCGCATGGAAGAGTGGGGCAAGAAGCAATCTGTCGCGAGCCACATCAGCCCGCATAAACTGCGTCACTCCTTTGCAACGCATGTGCTGGAATCGAGCCAAAATCTTCGTGCTGTGCAAGAGTTGCTTGGCCATGAAAACATCTCGACGACCCAAGTGTATACCCACTTAGATTTCCAACACTTAGCACAAGCTTATGATCAGGCTCACCCGAGAGCTCGTAAGAAGAATAAAGATTAGATTAAAGGGTTTACTATGCGAATTTATCGAGGGTTAAAGCCCATCAAAGCCATGACCTTTGACTTGGATGACACCCTGTATGACAACTGGCCTGTGATCATGAAGGTTGAGAAAGAGATGGCACAGTGGCTTTATCAAAAGCACCCAGTGTCTGCTTCTTTATCGCTTGAAGAGTGGCAGGGCATTAAGCAGCAAGTCGCATCTGAAAACCCAGCTTTGAAACATGATGTCACCGTGTGGCGTGAAACTCAGATTAAGAGTGGTTTGCTGCAATTGGGTTACTCTCTGCAGCAAGCAGAGCAAGCGGCTCGAGAGGGCATTGAGCATGCCTTGTGGTTGCGTAATCAAGTCGATGTCCCTCAAGAAACGCATCGAGTGATGACTGAACTTAGCCAACGTATTCCTCTGGTTGCGATTACCAATGGCAATGTCGATCCACACAAAATTGGCTTAGGGCTGTACTTTCAATTAATCCTTAAAGCCGGCCCTGATGGCAGAGCAAAACCCTATCCAGATATGTTTGAAAAAGCTCAGCAACACCTAGGTTGTGACGCTGAGAATATTCTTCATGTTGGCGATCACCTCAAAACGGATGTCTATGGAGCCAAGCAAAATGGCTTCCAAGCGTGCTGGTTTAATGACACTGGTTCCAATTTATACCGCTCCCCGAAGGCGAGTGTGCTCCCTGATGTTGAAATAGACCAACTTAGCGATCTTATGCGACTAATTTAATGGCTCGGTAAGCTTATTGTGTCGCATTTATGCTATTGAATTGTTACATTAGTCGCCTATAAAATCCTGATTAGGCTAGGATAATTGGCGACTACTTTTTATCGATTCATTTCAGTCATAGCAGTGGTTGCGGGTTGTTACTTCACTCGATTTTGAACAAGGGTTGGCATGCAAACATTTACATTTCTCGCAAATACTGAGGCGTTATTTAGAGCTCAATTTGATCAGCGAGAATGGTGTGACAGCAAACAGTACCTTATTCAAATTTTCTCAGCTCAATCTTCAGATCTAGCTCGTCAAATCGCGGGTGTTGCCCTCAATCGTTTAAATAATGCGACGCTAATTGGCCAGAGTGCTCGTCATGTTATCTGTGATAATTGCCTTGAAAGTGCATGCACCTTAGTCATCATCAGTGAGTTCAACGAAACCCATCTAACCTCTGCGGTCCAGCCTTTTTCCGGCAATCCAAATCAAGACAGCCAAGACTTAGCTTTTCAGCTGCGCCTTACAGAAGAAACCAAAACGGTCATCAGCTTGTGCGATCAGGTTGAAGGGCGTGATTATCCTATTTATAGCGCTTTTGAAAATTTGCCTTACGCCTTGCCGATAGCTGGTGGACTGTGCCATGAGAATGAATTTGGCCGTTGGGTTATGTATAACGAGCAAACCTACCAGCACGCCTGTGTTGCTGTGGCTCTGACTAACCCAAGATTGAAGGTTTGGTCGGACGCGTACTCTGAGTGGAACCCGATTGGGATGAAGCTACGAGTCACACACGCAATCGGAAATCGCTTATACGCATTGAACGACAAGCCGGCTATTGAAGTATTCAAACATTACCTTGCGGATGGCAAAGACCTTCCTTTTAGTCAACTGATGAGCTTTCCACTTTATCGAGAACTTGGCAGAAAGAAGGGTATCTCGACGCCGCTACGTATTAATGATGATGGCAGTATTGAGTTTGATAGCCCTTGGCATGTCGGTGAAGAGGCGCAGTTTTGTTATAACCACCCATCGCTCACTGCAGAAAAGGTGCACCACGGTGCCGAGATGCTAGCCATGCATCAGCCTGAATCGGTGATCATTTATAACTGCGTATCTCGACTTGAATTTATCGACAGTAAACTTGAGCTCAAGCCATTTGAAGGGATAGTGAATACATGTGGTGCCTACTGCATGGGGGAGCTATACCGTAATGAAGACCGCCAAGAGATACTGCACCACAGCTTGACTTATATCGCTATGCGCGAGTCTGACGAGATTAAAGAGTTTCATTGCGAAGACTTTCAGTGTGGCTCAACCGTGTCGCCATTGCTTAACCTAGTCAGAAATGCAGTCGCTGATCTCGACAGTATGAATACTCAGATGGAAAAGAAACTCCATCAACAAGCGCGTCGCTTAACCGAAAGCTATCGCATTGACTCGCGTACTGGTTTGCCGAACCGTATCGTACTGAAAGAGCGCCTCAATACGATTCTGTTCAGTGAACATCTGCTGACCTTAAAGCTAACCAACTTCCATCAGGTTAACGAGAAGTATGGTTATCAAGTGGGGGATCAGCTGCTACTCGATCTGTCTAATCACTTTATCGAGCGATTACAGCTTCGTGTGGTTAAAGAGCCTCGCGTGAAGGTAGAGCTATTCAGTATTGGTGTTGGAGAGTGGGCGATTATCTTCAATGCTAGTGTTGGTAGTATGAAAATAAAAGAAGGTTTCGTTGAGTTCGCCGATGACATCGAACACATAAATTTTGAGCCATATGGTTTGGCTGATATTGATTACCTGTCAGTTTCTCTGTGTGGCGGCTTTGCTAGTCGTTGTGACTTCTTAACCGACAGTGGTGACCAGATCTTATTGAAAGCGATCGAAGCTCGACGCTATGGAGTACGTAACAATACCCACATCACCAATGCTAAAGACATTCAGGTGAGTGAAGAAGATCGCAAAGAGCAACTAGGCTGGCTGAGCTGTGTAAGTCGTGCGATTTTAGATCAGAACATCATCACTTATTCCCAGCCGATTGTGGAGTCGGTTACGCACGAAATGATTGGCCAAGAGTGTTTGGTCAGAATCATGGAGTCGGACGGTACTATTGTGCCACCAGGAAAGTTCTTACCTATCATTGCTGACACCCATCTTTACACGCGCCTTAGTCGACACATGATTAAGAGCACTATTGGCTATATGGCGGATAAGCAGAGCTCATTTTCTATCAATCTATCCCCACAAGATTTGTTGAGCGATAAGACGCTCGAGGTCCTTGAGGCTGCGATCAGTGGTATGAACGATCCTACTCGACTTGGTTTAGAAGTTCTCGAGTCTGAACAGATTAAAGATTATGGCCGCATGATTGAGGTGTGTGATCACTTCCGTGCGCTTGGGGCGAGAATCATTGTTGATGACTTTGGCTCTGGTTACTCCAACATCGAGGAAATCATTAAGCTTGAGCCACAGATCATTAAGCTCGACGGTAGCTTGATTCGTAATATCGACAAAGATCAAAAACAAAGAAACATAGCCTCTCAGTTGATTCGTTTGTGCCAAGTGTTCAATGCCAAAACGGTCGCTGAATTTGTCCATAACCAACAGGTTTGTGAGATAGCAGAGCAAATGGGTGTCGATTATCTGCAGGGTTACTACTTCGGTGAGCCTAAGCGACTGTTTTAGCAGTTAAAGCTTCCCGCATTGTGTAACGACTGGCTATAAAAGTACTGCGCCGCCATTAATGACTGCTTTTTGGCGGAATGAATGATGTCTAACTAAGGTCACATTATTCATAACGCGATCGCAAGTATTCCGTGCAAGCCTTATCTATAATAAGCACAATAATAAATCATTAACGTAACGATTAATGTGAATATGCAGTCGACTTCTCTCCTGATACAAGACATTGAGCAAACCCAGCGTGAATTGGAAAAGATAGATTTTCATCAACATGAAAGCCTACTGATTCAGGTGTTTTCGTCTTTCGAGAAAGGTTCTGTTTTGGCTGCCTGCCAAGTGATTCAATCGACTTTTCCCAATGCCAAATTGATTGGTTGCAGTGCTAACCACTACATTAGTCAAGGTGTCATCCTGCACCAAGGTCTTTATCTGATTGTTACCCGCTTTGACGCGACGTCTTACTCTTGTGGTGTTGTCGAATATAGCGAACAACCATTGCTCGATAGCCACGCTATGTGGCAACAGCTTGAGTGCAATGATAATACTCAAAGCATCATCTGTTTCGCAGACCGCTTGCAGATAAATAACCGAGATCTATTTTCAGCGTTTGAGCAGTCGATGTATTCATTACCGATCTGTGGCGGTGCATCGATCATCACAGATAATGGGCGATGGGTGATGTTAGACGGCATTTGCTATGAAAATGCCTATGTGATGTTGGCGCTGCACAGTGTTGAGCTCTCCATCGCTAAGGGTTACTACACTGAATGGAATCCGATTGGTCGAACTTTTCGAGTGACAGGTGCTCAAGAGAACCGGTTGTTGGAACTGGATGGGATGCCTGTTCGCGAACTCTACAATCGTTACCTCGCTGATGGCCTCGAAGTGCCTTTTGAGCAACTGCATAACTTTCCCTTGATGGTCGGTGACCCGAAAGAGCAAAACATTCACTTACCGCTCAAGGTAACGGAAAGTGGAGAGATAGAATTCAGCGGCCTGTTCCAAGTGGGCGATGAGGTCCGGTTTTGTTATGACCATCCATCACTGACCTTAGAGCAGATACGACTGGGCGTGCAGCAGATCGCCTCTCATAGGCCAGAACAGTTCTTCATTTATAACTGTACATCTCGTATCGACTTTATTGATGGCAACCAAGAGGTTGAGGTTTTCCAAAAATTGGCCGACAGCTATGGCGTTTACTGCATGGGAGAACTTTATCAAGAGAATGGCCAACAGCGAATCTTGCACCATAGCCTCACTTATCTTGCGCTTAGAGAAGGCGAGGGTAAGGCGGTATTGCCATTAGAGACGCAACCCGCGACCAACATATCCCCTCTGTTTTCATTGATCCGAAATGCACTGCTTGATGTCGATGACATGAACAACAGCATGGCGAGTAAGATTCAGCAGCAAGCCACTGCATTGACGGCAAGCTATCGAATTGATCACCGTACAGGTTTACCCAATCGAAGTGTGCTGCGTGAGAAACTGTCGAAGATGAGCAGTGATAGCCACTTACTAGCTTTGAAGGTCACGACCTTTGGTCAGATCAATGAGAAGTATGGTTATCGAGTAGGTGACAAGCTTCTGCATGATTTGAGTGAGTACTTTCAAAAGGCGCTGTGGCAGTTCTTTGATGAGGGCTGTCAGCTCTATAGTATCGGTATTGGTGAGTGGGCGGTGGTGTTTGATAGTTGGGCGAGCCAAGAACATATTCATCAGCGATTCTCGGAATTTGCCGATCAAACCGAGCATGTGAATTTTGAGCCTACCGGTTTACCCGATATTGATTACTTGTCGGTGTCTATCTGTGCGGGTATCGCCAGCCGTCGAGATTTCCCGACTACCTCTATTGATGACTTATTGTTGAAGGCGATTGATGCGAGGCGCAGCGCTGTCAGCCAGAACAAGCACCTAGTGAGCGCCAAGGCACTCATTCAATTGGAGAAGCATCGCCAAGAGCAACTTGGTTGGCTGTCGTGCGTGAGTCGCGCGGTGCTTAATCAGAATATTGTGGCGTGCTCTCAGCCCATAGTTTCAGCACACAGTCATCAGGTAGAGAGCTACGAGTGTTTGGTTCGAATTGAAGAGGACGGTCAGTTAATTGCACCGGGTAAGTTCTTGCCAATCATTGAAGGAACCCATCTCTATACACGCCTCAGTCGTCAGATGATAACGCGCACCTTCGATTTTATGAGTCAGCGAACCGATTCGTTCTCAATTAATTTAGCGCCACAAGATTTCAGCAATGAGAAAACCATTCTTCACCTTGAACAAGCGATCAAGAAAATCAGTCACCCACAGCGTATTGGCTTGGAGGTGTTAGAAACGGAACAAATTCAGGATTACGGTCGCTTGATTGAGGTGTGTAATCACTTCCGCGATCTTGGTGTGAATATTATTGTTGATGACTTTGGTTCGGGCTATTCGAACATTGATGAGATATTGAAGCTAGAACCACAGGTGATCAAGCTTGATGGCAGTTTGATTCGCAATATTGATAAAGATAAAAAGCAGCGCAAGATCGCTCAGCAGTTGGTGAGCTTATGCCAGATTCTGAATGCTAAGACGGTGGCGGAGTTCGTTCATAATGAGCAGGTGTGCCGTATTGCTGAAGACATGGGGGTCGATTACTTGCAAGGGTATTACTTTGGTCAACCTCAGCGTTTGTTTTGATGGAGCGAGCGTTTCACGTGAAACACTGGTTGGCTCAATAACGAAAATACGATGTAAAAAGGGTGAGCTTATGGCTCACCCTTTTTGTTTTTAGTGTCTGTCTCGTCCCGAAATGTGTTTTTACCTTCCCGCGCGCCTGCTTGGTCTATTTGAGGGCGTGGCCACACTTGTCGGCGTGGAACACTTTTAGATAATGCTGGTAGTAGTCATCAATGAGCTTGGCAGATTCACTTTCACCTAAAGATTTGAGTAACTCAATACCCACTTCACAAGTACACAAGTGGCCACTGTCTTGGTTGCGGCGCAAGGTGTATGAAGATTCGCTGGTAATATCGAGGTGAACTTGCGGAACGGCTTGTAACCACGAGCTCTTGTTAAGCATCTTCTTCGCTTCTTGCCATGTGCCATCCAAGATGATGAATAGCGGCTTACGGCTCTGGGCTTGGGTCATTACAGCTTGCTGGCACTCGGCACTTTGATCACTTGGGAATAAAAGAAACGGTTGTCGTGTTTCATCGTCAAGCAGTGCGATGAGCTCCGCTGGTGGTGTTTTCCTTTGCCATACAATGGACTGACACTGATCAAGGGATTGCTGAAGCAGCTTCCCTGTATTGGTATCGCGTGACAGTTCATTCTCATGAGTGAGCAGTACAAGATCGATTTGGCTTGCGACACTAGGTATCAGGTGACAAATACATTGGTGAGTGAAGCTACAACCATGGCAAGCTTGTTGGTTACTCATGTTTACAACTTAACTCCACTTTGTGCGGGTGAGATACCATCAGCAAACAAAACCACGTCGCTGATATCAGCATCATCTGCAACTGGAGCGACACTTGGGTTTAGCGGGTAGCTGACACCAGAGTATGAAAGTGTGTGTTTCGCCGGTGTTGCACCGCCGCCACTGACATTGAAGATCAGATCCTGCCAGCCGTGGTTTTGCGATTTACCTAAGCGTATGTCGCCCTTAACCAGTGTCACTCGGCTATTGAAGCGCCAGTTATCTTGATGGTTTTCGAAAATTAGCAGTGTACAGCCACCAGAACCACACCAATCGAGTTGGGCGAACAGCTCTTCTTTACCGTCGCCGTTGAGGTCGTAGGTTAACCAGCGGTATTTAGTGTCGTCAGGTGAGCTGTTGTTGATCTTAAAGTATTCGCGGATCGCTTGGTCGACTTTTGGATCAAGTTGATCGCTGGAGTTCACCTGCTTTGCGGTTAGATCAACGTTAGTGGTGGTGTTTACTTGTGCTTGCGCACTCTTAGCTTCGAATAGCACCAGACCGCCATTGGCAATCGGATACACCACGTTGCCCACTTTCTCTTTTTCAGCGATTAGCTTGCCATTATCGAGTGTGAAGATGCGCTCGGAGATCAAATATTGTTGCTGGTGGCGAGTCATAACCACTTGTACCTGATTTTGGTTCAGTTGCTGCCAGAAGCCTTGTTCAACAATAGAAGGGTCTCCATTACTGTATGAATAAGTCGTGATAGCACTGTGGTCATTGTTGAGTTCAAGGTTGATAGAGAACCCTGAGTTTTGCGTTGAGCTAGCGAAGTAGAGTCCGCTCCAGTCCAGCGTTGGATCTTGGTTAGAGACCGTCGCACAGCCATTGTAGTTACTGTCATTGAGGTTAAGCTTGGCATGCCATCCATAGATAGAATCGCTCATGCCGTCGCTACAGCTCTCTTTTGTAAGGTTGAGTTTGCCTTGTGCAGCTTTACCTTCTAATTGGTAGTCACGGCTGCTCGATGTGGTGCGGCTTGATTCAATATCGAGGGTCTGTGGCTGTTCGCCCATCTTGGTGTATTTCAGCTGGTCTTTATCGAAGGTTGCTGACCAGAAGGGTTCATTACCAAATACTCGTGTTGAGCGCAGCGGTTGGACGCAGCGATCTGGGTTCTCTGCGGTTAGGATGTTCACTTGGTCAACCACGAAACGCGCTGTGAAATCTGCGTTATAACCCGTTTGGCTCGGCACGGTTAGGTGACCAATCAGCTCGCCATATAAGGCTTGGTAAGGTCTCGTTGAGAGCCCTTGTGCTTCTAACGCTAACTCTGGAGATAAGTCTAACCAGTATTGTTGTTGGCTACCGCAAGGAGTGAAGGTTCGGCTTTCATGGCCAACCACCACCTGACCACGCATGATGAAGGTTTTCGGTTGAATGCTCAGTGGCTCATCCAAGTTTGCTGGGGGCTGTTCAGGTTGTTGCGGCGTATCAGGTGCCGTAACACAGCCTTGTAGAGCGAACGCGACTAGCCATGTCACTGGGTTTTTCATTACCTTCATGTTATATCTTCCTCGGAGCAACCGTTAATTGGATTTATTATGGCATATTGGTTATTTAAAACAGAACCCGACACCTTCTCTATTCAGACTCTTAGAGTACAAAAAACCTCTTGTTGGGAGGGTGTACGTAACTATCAGGCTCGAAACATGATGCGTGATGACGTCAAGCTTGGCGATCTGGTGATGATATACCACTCATCATGTAAAAAAGTTGGCGTAGCGGGGATCGCTAAAGTAACCAGAGAAGCCTACCCAGACCACTTTCAGTTCGACCCTGAGAGTGATTACTACGATCCTAAGTCTTCACCCGATAACCCACGCTGGATCATGGTGGATGTCGAGTTTGTGCGAGTGACTGAGCGCTTGATTCCTTTGGTTACGCTTAAAGCCATGCCTGAACTCTCCGAAATGCCCTTGGTGAAACGCGGTAATCGCTTATCGATCATGCCGGTTACCGAACAAGAGTGGCAGGCAATCTTAAGCAAAGAAGTGTTAGGTTCTCGATAGCGTTAGAGAGAGCTTTTTACGTAAGGTTCAAAAAAGGCAGCCAGTTGGCTGCCTTTTTATTTATTCAGATCTGTTCAACGAGCGAGATTAGAGCAGATGCTTTTCTAGGTAGTGAGCAACGGCATCGTCTGCGTTACTGCCAATCACTTCATTGTCAGGTAGTGCTTTCATCACTTTCTCATGTGATGTACCCATGATTAGACCTTTACCCGCCATAGCCAGCATTTCAGCGTCGTTCATGCCATCACCAAAGGCAACACAGTTATCCAGAGTCAGGTTTAGTGATTTTGCAACAGCGTCTAGAGCGTGGCCTTTAGAGACTTCAGCTGCCATCACTTCCAGACACCAAGGTGTAGAGAAGGCGATGTTCAGTTTGTCGCCAAAAGCATCTCTTAGCTTTTGTTCAAACGTGACGAGATATTCGTGGTCTTGTTCTGGATGTGTGAAGAAGACTTTCGCGATGCCTTCGCTTGGTGCGTTTTCAGCTTCAAAGCGCTTGTAGCTAAAGCCAGACTCACTGTGGAATTTAGCCAACATTTCATCTTCACGGTCTAGTAACCAATCTTCATTCTGGTACATGTGAATAAAGAGGTTTGGATCTTGGCGCACAATATCAATAACTGGCTGAACGAGTTCCTGAGGTACGTTCTGGCTATACATCAGTTGATCGTTTTGGTCATGCACGCGTGCACCGTTTGAAGTGATCATGTACGCCGGAATACCTGCTATCTGACGAATACCCGCCACATCGACGTGGTGACGACCCGTAGCGAAGATGAAGGTATAACCTTGGTCGTGTAATTTCTTAAGCGTTAGCTTGGTAAAGTCGCTTAGCTGATGGTTGGGAGCCAAAAGCGTACCATCTAAATCAGAAGCAACAATTTTCACGGAATCTTTTAGTGCAGGAATACTCATTTAACCCTCATTGCAAAATGCTTAACCAATATTGACGCTAGCCAGCGCTAGAATCGTTTTAACTACAATATCTCTAGGTAGAAATTGTATGCCAAATTCATGCAAGAAAAGAGGGCAAAGCTCACTTACTTCTCTTCCTCTTTAGCGCTTATTTTCTTGGTAGGTTGCTTAGCCTATTAGCTCTAGGCGAAAAACTGATTGATCGCATCCAGTGTTTGATTGCGATATTCATCCTGCTCAAACAACACCTCATGCCTAGAACCCTCAATCAACTTAAACTGACAATCAGAGTTGGTTTTCTTCAGCTTAGAGATGAACTTTACTTGAGCACTGTTACTGACAATCTTTTCATCCCCAGCTTGAATCAATAGCAGAGGGATCTTGATTTGACGAGTTTGTTGAATTGCTTGCTTGGCGGCCATTAACCCTTGCCACACCCAACGCGTGCTTGGTCCACCCACCTGCAAAGATGGAGACTCGTCATATAAGCGGCGGAACCACTGATAGCGAACCTTACTGTGGCTCAGTAAGTTGTTTTCAAAAGGCTTCGAATAATATGCTTGCTGGCCCGGCGCGTAAGTTGGCTTGGCATAAAAAGCGGTAAGCACTTGTCCAACGATCATCGCGATAGGTTTCAGGTACCACTCGGTATTGATACCAAACATCGGAGCGCACAGAGTCACCTTATCAAACGGGTGGTCTGGATGGGTTTGTAGGTAGCGAGTGGCTATGGTGCTGCCCATTGAGTGTGCGAGCAGGTAGCGATTGGAATACTTACTGAGATCAAAACTGGCAATGACGTCAGACATGTCAGATTCATAATCATCAAACTCATGAATGTGACCAATGTCAGAGTCTGTTACCATACGTTCAGACTGGCCTTGACCTTGGTGGTCAAATGAATAAACGTCATAGCCTTGTTGATAAAAATCATAAAAGATTTCTTGGTATTTTTGGCAGCATTCGATACGGCCATTTGAAATCACAATAGCTTTGCTGTGCTTTTCTGAGGTGAGGCTGCACCAGTACAGTTTCTTTTTACCAGACGATGTTAAAAACCCCTCTTTTCTTTGTTGCCAAAGAGCGTTGATCGGGTGTTTAATCGCATGATCGAACTGAGGTTCTTGAGTGTAAGGGAAGGTGGCTTCGCTGTGGTTTTCCATGGGAAATTACCTGAACTGATGCGTGTGAGAGCTTTATTGCTACTAATGTTGTTAGATTAAAGAACTAGTAAGGAAATGCAAATGGATACTCATGTTTGGCTTGCTTATGTTGTCACAGCGATTTTGTTTAGCTTGGCTCCGGGCTCGGGTACCGTTAACTCAATCAGTAATGGGCTTAGCTATGGCACTAAAAAGTCACTCGCATCAATTGTTGGCTTACAGCTTGGTCTTGCGTTTCACATTATGCTGGTGGGCGCGGGTATCGGTGCACTCGTTGCTAAGTCTGCGTTGGCGTTCACCATCATTAAGTGGGTCGGCGTGGTGTACTTACTTTGGTTAGGTATTCAAAAGTGGCGTGATAGCTCGAGCCTAGTAGCATCTGAAGAAAGCTCTACTCTGTCGAGTGGTAAACTGCTGAGAAACGCTGTGCTTATCAACCTAACTAACCCGAAATCAATCGTGTTTTTGGTGGCTTTGTTTCCTCAGTTTATTGACCCTACACAACCTCAAGCACCTCAGTTATTAGTGCTAGGTGTGACGACAGTATTCATTGATAGCGTTGTTATGTTGGGTTACACCTCATTAGCGTCACAAATGGGACGTTTTATTCGCTCTGATCGCATAATGGGTAAGATAAATAAAATATTTGGTGGTATGTTCATGGGCTGCGGTGCTTTGCTAGCTGCCGCGAAAGCTTAGATTAAGCGACTGAGTTATAGTTAAACCAATCAGAGTTATCAAGAAATGACCGCTACATACGTTGCTCGACAACCTATCTTAAATCGCAAGAGGAATACACTCGGCTATGAGTTGTTATTTCGCGATGGAGAAAAGAATGCGTACCCAGCGCATATTGAGTCTAATCGAGCAACGTATCGTCTGATTGTTGAGAACTTCTTGTCTGTTGGTCTTAACCCTTCTATTCCATCTTCACGCTGCTTTATCAACTTCCCTTATCAAAGTTTGATTCGTCGACTGCCCTTAAGTTTGCCGAAAGATAAGGTGGTGGTAGAGATTCTGGAAACCTGTAAACCAACAGATGAATTGTTGGAAGCGGTTAAAGACCTTTACCAAGCGGGTTACATGATTGCCCTAGATGATTTTACTTCGACCCCAGAATGGGAACGTTTCCTTAAATACACGCATATCGTAAAGCTCGATATTATGCAGATGGGTTTGGATGAAGCGTGTGATTTGGTTAGGGCGCATCAAGGGAAAAAGTTTAGCTTTTTGGCGGAGCGCGTTGAGACCGAACAAGAATTCCAGCAAGCCAAAGAGGCTGGCTTTAAGTTTTTCCAAGGTTACTTTTTCAATAAACCGGAAATCATCAAGAGTAAATACATTAGCCCTGAGCAAGTGATTGCTATGGAGCTGTTTCAAGAAGTGTGTAAGCCCGATGTGGACTTTCAACGGGTGGAGAGCATTGTCGCGAAAGATGTGGCGCTCTCATATAAGCTGCTGCGTTTTGTGAATACTATGTCGCCGCGCCTTGAAGTTACCATCTCTTCTTTTCGTCAGGCTTTGGTATATCTAGGTCAAGAGAAACTGAAAATGTTTGTCTCGTTAGCCGTCGCCTCTTATGTGTCCGATAAAAAGCCTAAAGAGCTGTATGGATTGTCTCTACAGCGTGCTCAGTTTTGTCAGCGTATGTCTCGCTATCAGGCATTTGAAGGGTATAGAGAACAGGCCTTTATGATTGGCTTATTCTCCTTGTTGGATGCTCTGTTGGACTTGTCGTTAGATAACTTAGTCGAGCAGTTGCCGCTGTGTAAAAGTATCAAGGTTGCTCTATTACGTAGAGAAGGGCCATATGGTACCTTGCTCGCACTTGAAGAGAGCTTTGAGCATGCCGATTGGCAACAGATTGATGAGCACTGCGCCGATTTAGGATTAAGCGTGGATCAGGTTAAAACGGAGCTTACTGAAGCGCGCCGTTGGAGCCATACCGTGACCAACAAGCTCTGATATTTCTTCGTTAAACTTTTATGACAATTGAAACGCACGCCTTGACGTGCGTTTTTTTACATCTAAGATATGTGCATATCCATATATGAGTATGTTTTTATGCTTCCTCACCAATTTTTTAAATTACTGTCCGATGAAACGCGAGTGCGTTGCTTAATGTTGATAGTTCGCAATGAGTGCTTATCGGTTGGTGAGTTGACTCAGGCATTGCAAGAAAGTCAGCCAAAGGTTTCACGCCATCTTGCGCAGCTGCGTTCAAACGGTGTTTTGATTGATGTTCGCCAGGGGCAGTGGGTGTTTTACCGCCTGTCACAAGATTTACCAGGTTGGATGCTAAAGTTAATTGACGACCTTATTGCATCGAACTGTTTGAAAACTGAATACCAGCAAGATATTGAGCGCTTAGAGTCGATGAACTCACGCCCAGTATGTTGCGTTTAAATACATTAAAACTTAATGCCGAAATAGTTGTAGTTGCAGCTAGGCGACAAGTGAATTTATCCCTATGAGCATAGTGGCTCTATGTAATTAGGGCGGCCGGCGCTCCGGTAAGTGAACGTAGTCAACAACGCTGCGGCTTCAAATATGAAGGCAATTAACTGAGAGAACAGAAAATGACAGTCAAAGTAGGTATTAATGGTTTTGGTCGTATCGGCCGTCTAGCACTTCGCGCAGCATTCGATTGGGATGAGCTAGAATTTGTTCAAATTAACGATGTTGCTGGCGACACAACAACACTGGCCCACCTTCTAGAATTTGATTCAGTTCAAGGTCGCTTTCACCACGAAGTAACTGCAGAAGGCGATGAGATGATCATTAATGGCCAGCGCATCAAGACCACACAAGAGCGCGACATCGATGCGATCGACTGGTCTGGTTGTGATGTGGTTATCGAAGCGACAGGTGTTCACCGTAAGACCTCTTTCCTAAACAAATACCTAGAGCAGGGCGTGAAACGTGTTGTGGTATCGGCGCCAGTGAAAGAAGAAGGCATCGCAAACATCGTTGTTGGTGTGAATGACAATATCTTCGACCCTGCGGTACACAAAATCGTAACGGCAGCGTCTTGTACAACGAACTGTATCGCGCCAGTGGTTAAGGTGATCAACGAGAAGCTTGGTATCGAGAACGCAGCCTTCACCACTATTCACGATTTAACTAACACGCAAACTATTCTTGATGCGCCGCACAAAGACTTACGCCGCGCACGTGCATGTGGCATGAGTCTTATCCCAACAACGACGGGCAGCGCCAAAGCGATTGTTGAGATCTTCCCTGAGCTAGAAAACCGCATCAACGGCCACGCAGTTCGTGTACCGCTAGCGAACGCTTCTCTGACAGACATCATCTTCGAAGTGAAGCAAGACACCACGGCAGAAGAAGTTAACGCGATGCTGAAAGAAGCGTCTCAGAATGAACTAAAAGGTATTCTTGGCTTTGAAGAGCGTCCACTGGTTTCTATCGATTACAAAGGCGACCAACGCTCAACAATCGTGGATGCACTATCAACGATGTTGGTCGGTAAGCGCATGGTTAAGATCTACGCTTGGTACGACAATGAGATGGGTTACGCAACACGTACCGCTGAGCTTGTTCGTACCGTTGGCCTTGCTTAATAAGAATCTGGAGAAGATATAATGATACATCCAACATGGCAACTAGACCTAGAGCAAGGTGCGCTAGTGCTTACTCCGTGCCCAGGCACAAAAGAAGCAACGCTTGATGCATCACTGGCTCAGCTAAAAGAGCAAGGCGTTGAAGCTATCGTGACAGCACTTGATGACCATGAGCTTGCAAGCAAAGACGTGGCGGCACTTGGTGAAAAAACACGTGCGTTAGGTATGCAATGGTTCCAGATCGAAATTGAAGACGACTGTGCACCGGGTGCTGGTTTTGCTGCGAAGTGGCAAGCAGCTAGCCCTGAGCTACATAACATCGTCGATAACGGCGGCAAGGTTGCAATGCATTGTATGGGCGGCTCTGGTCGCACTGGTTTGTTCGCAGCTCACCTACTGTTAGAAAAAGGCTGGGATTTGAGCAAGGTAGTTCAAGAGGTGCAGGCACTGCGTCCAGGTGCCTTCACTAAACCTATCCAGGTTGAATACATTAATGGCGTAGCGAATAGCTAATAGTCATCAGTGTTAGACAGGGAGCTTTTGGTATCTGGAGTGTTGAACTTATCATGATCCAAAAGCTCTTTTTGTTTAGATTGCAGAGATAGCGTTATGTTTTCAAATCTAAGTAAGAGCGTTCGCCAATACATGTTGGTGACTTTTAACTACTGGAACTTCACCATTACTGATGGTGCACTTCGCATGTTGGTGGTTCTGTATTTTTACGACCTTGGCTACAGTTCGTTAGAAATCGCCTCACTGTTCCTTTTCTATGAATTCTTTGGTGTGGTGACTAACCTAATCGGTGGCTGGTTAGGGGCGCGTCTTGGCCTCAATAAGACCATGAACATTGGGTTAGGCATGCAAGTCGTCGCCTTGGGTATGCTCGCGGTGCCAACGGCAATGCTGACCATTCCTTGGGTCATGGCGGCGCAAGCCTTGTCTGGTATCGCTAAAGACCTCAATAAGATGAGTGCCAAGAGCTCAATTAAGACTCTGGTTCCTGATGAACAACAAGGCGCGCTTTATAAGTGGATTGCGATTCTGACCGGATCTAAGAATGCGCTTAAAGGGGCAGGCTTCTTTATTGGTGGTTTACTGCTTTCAACGATTGGCTTCCAATACGCCGTGCTCGCGATGGCAGCCGTGTTGGCATTGGTCTTCGTTGGCAGTGTGTTGAGCTTAGAAGCGGACATGGGCAAAGCGAAAACCAAGCCTAAGTTCAAACAGATCTTCTCTAAGTCTGAATCCATCAACATCCTATCCGCAGCACGTATGTTCCTGTTTGGCGCTCGTGATGTGTGGTTTGTGATTGCTTTGCCGATTTACCTAGGCAGCGTGTTTGGTTGGGATCACTCATGGGTGGGTGGCTTCTTAGCGGCTTGGACCATCGCATACGGCTTTGTGCAGGGCATTGCACCCAAGATTACTGGTAAAGCTCAAGGTAAGGTGCCAGATGGCCATGCCGCGCTGTTATGGGCTGGTGCGCTGGCTATAGTGACCGCTGCTATCGCTTATGCGGTACAGATTGGCTGGCAACCCGAGTTAGTTATTATCGGTGGCTTGATGGTGTTTGGTGTCATCTTTGCGGTGAACTCATCACTTCACTCATATTTGATTGTGAGTTATGCGAAAGGCGATGGCGTTTCTCTTGATGTCGGTTTCTACTACATGGCAAACGCGATGGGCCGTTTGATTGGCACGATATTGTCGGGCTTGGTATTCCAAATGGCAGGTTTGTCTGCGTGTCTGTGGGTTTCCTTCGCATTCTTGGCGATAACGACGGTGATCTCTCTGCGTTTACCGAAAGTGCCGCAAATTTCAGCGGCATAAGCTTCAGCCACATGAGCCTCATTTGTGAGAGCTCAAGTCGCAGAAGCTAGAGTCGTATGAGCTAAATTCGCGATAAGTATCTCCTTTAACACTAAGCTGACTTGGTATTTATTCCGGTCAGCTTTTTTATTGCTATAGTAGAATGATTGAATATTAATCAGGCATTTACATGAAGCAGCGAATTCTCTTTTTTGATTTAGCACGATGTGTCGCGGCCGTAGCGGTTATCGCGATTCATGTTTTGGCGCCTTATCGCAATGAGTTGGGCACTATTCCTTTCGGTGAATGGCTTACTGCCATTACGGTAAACGGTTTCAGCCGCTGGGCAGTACCTGTGTTCATTTTGATTACTGGCGCACTGATGCTCAGTGATCAGCGCCCGTTTGACGCCAAATACTACCTCAAGCGTCGTTTGGGCAAGGTACTGATACCTTTCATTGTCTGGTCGCTTTTCTATACCTATCTGTCGGGCTGGTCAGCAATGGGCTTTGATGCCGACGTCAGTTGGGACGTGTTGCTTAATAGCTACCATCATTACACCTATTACCACCTTGGTTTCTTCTATTACTTCATCCCACTCTATTTTGTGATTCCGTTCTTGCAGATCATGGTTAGAAAGTACGGTGATAGATCGGTCTATGCCTTTACGGCGGTATGGTTGTTCACAACATTGCTGTTCTTACTGAAAATCGATGGCCCTTGGAGTCACGAATTGTGGTTGTACACCGGTTACTTACCATTGGGTTACTTGCTGTATAAGATTGTGCCACTTAACAAGATGACCGTTGGCGTGAGTGTGTTACTGGGTGGGCTAGCGTTACTAACCACGGTTTACATGGTGGTTGATGCAAGCTTGGTAGCAGAAGAGTACACGGTAGGGCGCTGGCTATCTTACAAAACGTTGAATACCGTATTAGCCGCGAGCATGGTGTTCATGGTATGCCGTTACTATGGTGAAGGCCTGTCTGAGAAGAGTAACCAAGTGGTTGGCTTTATCAGTAAGCACAGCTTAGGTATTTACCTGCTGCACCCGATTTTCTTGTGGCCGATGAAAGAGTTTGGTTGGTACCAAGGACATCCGGCATGGGTTATTCCATTATGGATTGTGCTCAGCGGAGCTGGCGCATTATGGATGAGCTGGTTGGTGTCTAAGTCAGAGAAAACGCGTTGGTTATTGCCTTAGCGGTGATTGCTAAGGCTTTCTGATGGATTGCTTAGGGACGACAGTTGAAGCGGCTGACGTTTAGCGCTTCAACGCAAAGTGTAAGAACTTATCGCCTTGGTAGGTTAAGGTTCCTTTGTCGCCAGGGTTAAGGGCGTGGAAATAGTGGATGCCGACTTGGAATTCTCGCTTCGGACCAACCACACCACGTTGAACGTAAATCCAGTACTCTTGATCTTCTTGGCCCGGTTCTGCGTCAGGAAGGTCGATCGATTGTTTGTCTAACACCGTGACATTCACTTTCTTCTCTGGCGCATTTTCACCTTGCGAGTGTTTTCGATAGAAACCAATAAATACCCAAGCCGCTAGAGCAGCGAGAGCAAAGATGGCAAAAAAGAGTGAATTAGGCATATAACCTCCATGTAGTCGTGATGGTTATTCTAGTCTTTCAGGCAATAGGGATATGTGTTTAAAGCCGTTATTCGTGAACTGTTGTAAGCCAAGCTGATTATTTTTCGGCAGACATCACATTTAATGGTCAGTTTGGGATAAAGCATTGTTATTTATTGTCTCTTTCTCTCGTAAATAACAGTGATTTTGTATAAGAATAGGGAAATGCTCGACTAGAATTATAGTGTGGAGTGGGAGGGCTAAGATGACCGATATTGAAAAAGTGGTGACAAGAACTCGCAATATAGAGAAATTATTGAGGCTTCAATATCATGCCGAAGGCGAAGGATTGCATGAGCTTGTAACAAGCTGTGAAGAAAGGCTACCGCACGATATGGTGAGCAAGCTGCGCTATATCGCAACGTGTCGTAATAAGGTAGTCAATGAACATGAGGCTAAGTTGGAAGACCAACATAAGTTCATCATGATGTGTAACGACTGTGAGAAGGAGCTGACTCCACGTAGTGGTCGTTTTATCTGGCGAGTTGCGATCTTACTGATGATGGCAATGACTTTAGCTGCCGCAGGTTTCTATTATGCGAACTGGGATGTGCTAACACTGCATCTGTTTTCGAAGTGAAAAAATTGAACAAAAAAAGGGACGCTCATGGCGTCCCTTTTTTTATCTGTAACTTGCTTAGTACATCATCGGTAGTGTCATTAGACCTACAACTACCGCGATCATTACAAGTCCTTGTCTTTGCGAAGATGAAATCATAACACTACTCCTAAATTTGGTTGTCTCTCGCTATGTTTTAAAGAATAGCACTACTTATGGCCTTAGATCAAGAATTACTTTCGAAAGCTTTAAAAGTAGTAGAAAACTATGAGTTTTTGGCTTGTTTGGCAGTGTTTAACTGTGTTTTATGGTGTGTTCTTAATTTGTTCGTTGTGATTTATGTTTGTTCTAATTTGATTTAACTTGTTGTTTTGTAATGGTTGTTTTGTGTAATTTATATTGTTAAAGGTTGTTAAACTGTATTAATAGAGGTTGGTGGTGGCTAGGTTGGTTTTGGTTGGTTTTTTAAGTTTTCGGCTTGGTTTTTGTGGCGATTTTTACCGGAGGCTTGAAATAACCTGACAAAACTGGGCGTTAAAAAAGAAAACTGGCTACTTTACAAGTCTAGGCTTGGTTGGCGTTTTTATTTTCCTATTAATCTTGAGTTTGTTTATTTAAGTTATTGTTATTATTTACTTTAAATGTGGTTATTTTAATTTTTTAAGTGTGGTATTTTACGGAATTAGGCCGGTTTTGGTGGGGTCGATAGGTTAGAATTGGCCAAAATTCAAGTATGGCGACTCTAATGCCAGTTTGAATGGGTTTTATGATGATTCGTTCTAGTTTTAAACGAATGGCTATTGTCATGGTGGTAATTGTTACGACTTCAATCTAAAGAGACTCTTTTTAGTGGAAGCGTAATCAAGATCCAATTTTGAGGGGCTGAGGCTTTACATCAACACTCGTGTGCCTAGACTGGCGACGATTTAAAGCAATAGGGCAAGTGGTATGTGGAGTTGGTTAGCGGTTTCCTTATCTGGTATCGGAGCAATAGCAGGAACGAAACATGGACATATCGGTCAGGCCTTATCGTATAAGGTATTTACCTTTGTATTATTAGCGACAATTGCTTTAACTCAGTCGGTTGTGGCTGACTTTACCTATTGGATAGTTGCGGGGTTGGCTATCTCTGCGATCGCAGATGTGCTTCATACTCTCACTCAAAAACGCCCTCTGCATTTTGTCTGCTTCTTATTGGCTCAACTCTGTTACAGCAAAGCTTTTTGGTTACAGCTATCAGGTGAAATGGTTTGGTGGTTGTTCGCGCTGTTATTGGCAGCTTGCGTTGTTGCTTTCTTCTTACTTCTACCTCGCTTAGACAAACTCGTCTTTCCTGTCGTTATCATGGGTATCGTGCTTATTCAGCTTGCATGGGCTTCTGGTGAGCTCTGGTTGCTTGATCCTCAACTGTCGCATGCGGTCGGTTTTGCCGGTTGTGCCGTGTTGCTGCTTTCAGCATTGGCGTACGCGCTAAATTTCTATCGTAGCCCAATTAAGGGTGCCTACTTTTGGGTGACGGGCAGCTACTTTCTGGCGCACGCTCTCATTGTTGCTTCCCTTACCATTTAGAGTAGAGCTCGCTTAACTCTGAGCTACATCAAGGCAGCTCAGATGAAAGTAGGTACTCTACGTCTACTTCATTAAACATGAGATAGAGTTATGACTACCGAAATTCATGCACACAACGTTTTAAACCTACTGAGTGAAAAGCCACTGACTCGTGAAGAGTTGACGCAAGAACTCGCTCAAACTTATGGCGCAGAAGCGCGTTTTCATACGTGTAAGCTGAACGGTCTGGATTTAGATGGATTGCTGAAGTTTTTCCTGAAGATGGAAAAGGTCGTGGTTATTGATGACAAGCTTTGCACTAATCGCGAACGTGTGTGTAACCACTAATTCCCAGAGATTTGGTTTTTAGAGCCTTTTGGCTTTTATCGATAAGAAGAGTGGATGCGACGTTTCGGCTTCACTCTTTAAATTCTCTTTTTCCTTTCTATTTGCTCTCGCAAAATTCCCTTCTAATTACATAAGTTAATCCTTTTATTACTGCGTTCGAAAATCAATGTTGAGGCTGCTATACTCCGCGCACTTACGCTTTTCGAGACAAACTTATGGAAATCTTATCTGCAGCAACCATGCTGTTTCTTATCATGGACCCGCTTGGCAACTTGCCAATCGTGCTCTCTATCCTTAAGCATATTGACCCGAAGCGTCGCCGTATTGTTCTGATTCGTGAGCTGATGTTCGCACTGGTTATCTTGCTGCTGTTCTTATTTGCGGGTCAAAGCATCATGAACTTCCTGCACGTACAGCCTGAAACCTTGAGTATTTCTGGCGGTATCATTCTATTTATCATCGCGATTAAGATGATTTTCCCAAGCGCAGGCAGCATTACTGGCCTTGCGGCTGGTGAAGAGCCGTTTATTGTGCCGATGGCGATCCCAATGATTGCTGGCCCTTCAGTGATTGCGGCATTGATTCTGTTGTCGACACAGCACCCTGACAATATGTTAGAGCTTTCAGGCGCAGTGATGCTGGCTTGGGGTGCTACCTTCTTTATTCTGATGTTTAATGGCTTCTTCCTGCGAGTGCTGGGAGAGAGAGGTCTTAAAGCCATCGAACGCTTGATGGGCTTGTTGTTGGTTATGCTGTCGACGCAAATGTTCCTCGATGGTGTGAAAGGCTACATGGGCTAGTGTTGCTACCATTACTCAATAAAAAAACGCCGCTCTACTGAGCGGCGTTTTTGTATCTGTTTCTTCGGTTTTTATTTCGATTACATCATGTGCTTACGACGGATATCGAGTAGGGCGAAGACACCGAAAATCAATATTGACCACTTCTCCCAACGTGACATCTCGATCTTATCGCCGAATGCACCGATGAAAATCAGCATCTGCAGGCCGTGCATGAAGAACAAGAATGCGGTCATGATATAAAGCGCAATCGCAGCATTACCCGGAAACGGGTAGAAAATATTTACGATTAAGATAAACCAAACAAAGGCGATGGCTGCTTTTGCTAGTGGAAGCAAGAACTTCATTCAATAACTCCTATTCTTCAGTGATTCGATTGAACAGTCGGTAGCTTGACTGTCCGGTGGTCTTGTCGCGATGCAATTCCCAGTTCTCTGGCATAGCTTCGAGTTTCAGTTCTTTCTCTGTCTCGACGTAAATGATGGCATTGTCTGCAAGCCAACCGTTACTCTCAAGCAGTTGTACTGTTTCTGCCAGTAAGCCTTGACGAAATGGTGGATCAAGGAAAACCATATCGTAAGGCGTGCCCGGTTTCTTAAGGAAAGAGATAGCATCAGTATTCACGACATTAATGTTGTCTGCCTTGAGCTCTTTCGCGTTATCAGAAAGCTGTTTAGCCGCCTTTTGATTCATTTCGAGCAGTGTCACCATTTTGGCTTGGCGAGAAGCTGCTTCAAAACCTAGACCGCCAGAACCGGCAAATACATCCAAGCAAGTTGAATGTGGGATATCTTGAGCCACCCAGTTAAAGAGTGTTTCTTTTACTCGGTCAATGGTTGGGCGTAATCCTTCTAAATCATGAACAGGCAGCTTTCTACCTCTCCATGAGCCACTAATAATTCGAACAAAGCCTCCGGATGGCTTTTTTTGTGATGTGTTTTGCTGGCGACGTCTTACCATAGATTTTTTGACCGCTAATAAAGTGATACTATACCGAGCCCAATTTAAGTGGGTTCGTGTATTAAATAAATTTGCAATGACAAAGTGTATCAAGCTAAAAGCAAACTTATCACTGCTTTGTCATTTTTCTTTACTATTCGTTTGTACAAGCTTGTATTGTATAACAATAGCAAAGAGTCGACGTGTATTAAGTCAATACAGCTAATTAGTAGATCTAGGAAACTCCTCTGATGACGGAAAAAAAGAAGCGCGGATTATTATCGTGGCTTGGTTTTGGTGAAGAAGAACAAAGCCCAAAAACTCAGAATGAAGCGAACGTAGAAAGCGTTGAAGATCAAACTGAAGTTGAATCACAAGTTGAGGCTGAACAGGTCGCGCCTGAAGCTGAACAAGTTAAGCCAACTGAATCTGAGCAAGCGCTTGAAGAAGCTCAACAAGAGCAGCAACCTGTCGCAGCAGAAGCAGAAGCAGAAGCAGAAGCAGAAGCAGAAGCAGAAGCAGAACAGGAAGAAGTGGCAGTTCCTCAAGCTAAGGTTGAAGAAGTACAAGAGAAGCCGACAGAAAGCTTCTTTGCTCGTCTTAAGCGCAGCCTAAGCCGCACTAAAGCAAACATCGGTGCTGGTTTCTTTGGTCTGTTCAAAGGCAAGCAAATCGATGAAGACCTGTTTGAAGAGCTAGAAGAGCAACTTCTGATTGCTGACGTGGGTATGAATACCACGGTTAAGATCATTGAAAACCTGACAGAAAAAGCATCTCGCAATGACCTAAAAGACGGTGAAGCGCTTTATGGTCTGCTCAAAGAAGAGATGGCAGATATCTTAAGCCAAGTGGAACAGCCACTGGTTGTTGATACCACTAAAACACCTTACGTTATCTTAATGGTGGGTGTGAACGGTGTAGGTAAGACAACTACGATCGGTAAGCTGGCGAAACAATTCCAAAATGAAGGCAAGAAAGTGATGCTAGCAGCGGGTGATACCTTCCGTGCTGCAGCCGTTGAACAGCTTCAGGTTTGGGGTCAGCGTAACGATGTGCCAGTTATCGCTCAACACACTGGTGCGGACAGTGCGTCTGTTATCTACGATGCGATTGAAGCAGCGAAGGCTCGTGGTGTTGATGTTGTGATTGCTGATACAGCCGGTCGTTTGCAGAACAAGAGCAACCTGATGGAAGAGCTACGCAAGATCGTTCGTGTAATGAAGAAGATTGATGACTCTGCGCCACACGAAATCATGCTAACGCTCGATGCAGGTACAGGTCAGAACGCTATCAGCCAAGCGAAGTTGTTCAGTGAAGTGGCTCCAGTTACGGGTATTACACTGACTAAGCTAGATGGTACGGCGAAAGGTGGTGTAATTTTCTCAATTGCTGACCAGTTCCAGATTCCAATCCGCTACATTGGTGTGGGTGAAGGTATTGATGACCTGCGTCCATTTGAATCTAAAGACTTCATTGAAGCACTATTTAGCCGCGAAGAGTAACGCGAGTAGCAAAGTGGTTTATCCTTAATCTGCTACCGTTTTTAAATTTGATATTAGTGATCGTAAGAGGAATTTTCGGTGATCAAATTTCAGCAAGTGAGCAAAGCCTACCGAGGTGGAAGACAAGCGCTCCAAAAAGTGGACTTTCACCTGAAACGTGGAGAGATGGCTTTTTTGGGTGGGCACTCTGGGGCTGGTAAAAGTACCTTGCTGAAGTTGATCTGCGCGATAGAGCGTCCAACTGATGGACGTGTCTGGTTCAACGATCACGATATCACTCGTATCCCAGCCAAAGACATTCCTTTCTTACGCCGTAATATTGGGATTGTTTTTCAAGACCATCGCCTGCTGATGGACCGTTCGATTTTCGATAACGTCGCTCTGCCTATGCGTATTGAATCTATTTCTGAAAACGAAATAAAACGCCGAGTCAGTGCTGCGTTGGATAAAACCGGTTTATTAGATAAAGCCCGTTGTTTACCAAGCCAACTTTCTGGTGGTGAACAACAACGCGTGGGTATTGCTCGCGCCGTGGTTAACCGTCCAACTCTGCTTTTAGCCGATGAGCCTACCGGTAATCTAGACCCTGAATTATCTAACCGTGTGTTGCGATTATTTGAAGAATTCAACCGCGCAGGTGTGACGATCATCCTAGCGACGCATGATATTGGGTTAGTGAACACTCGCCCTCAGTACCGCCATCTTGAATTAAACCAAGGATTTTTGAGTGAGGTTGAAGACTATGGCCGCGAATAAGCGCATCAAAAAACCTCAATCTAATCGAGCAGCAAACCGCGCTTCAAGCGACGGCTTCTTTGTTGTTCACTGGAAACAAGCCAAGTCATCGTTCTCGCAAATGTGGCAGCGCCCGTTAGGCAACTTACTGACCCTTGCGGTGATCTCTATGGCGTTGGCGATGCCAGCTTGTTTGTACCTATTAGGTAAAAATGTAGGGGAAGTGGCGCAAGATGTCACTAGCCCGTCACAAATAAGTGCTTATGTAGAGGATGGTATTCCTGAGCCACGAGTAATGGTGCTTAAGGATGAAATCGAAAGTTGGGATCAAGTTGAGCTCGTGGAGTACATTTCTCCGCAGCAAGGGCTTGCAGACCTCAGCCAGTATTCTGGTTTTGAAGACGCCCTAACCATTCTCGACGATTATTCACTGCCAGGTGTGCTGGTGATTACGCCAAGCGTGCACAGCGATACCTTAATTAAAGAGCTGGCAGGCACAGTTAAACAACAAGAATTAGTGACCGATGTTCGCCTAGACGAAGATTGGTTAGCGCGATTAGATGCGATCAAAGCATTAGCGGCTGTCATCGTGATTACCTTAACGGTATTGATGCTGGGCGCGGTATTTCTGATTATCGGCAATACACTACGATTTAATGTGTTGGCGCATAAAGAAGAGATTCAAACCATGAAGCTGATTGGTGCGACCGACAGCTACATTCTTCGACCATACCTTTATGCTGGGATGTGGTTTGGCGTTTTAGGTTCGATTAGCGCTTGGGTAATGACGGCATTGATTACCGTATTGCTGAACAGCGCGGTGGATGACTTGGCTCAGCTATACGACAGCCACTTCCGTTTAATTGGCCTGAGTTGGGATGAATCTTTACTGCTTTTGATCGTCGGAACTCTGCTTGGTAGTGTGGCTGCAAAGCTTTCTGCACAGCGTCACCTAAAAGAAATTGAACCAGTTTAGGTGAATAGAGTCATATTTAGACGAAAAATAGGCACTTCTTAACCAGTTTTTGCCTTGTATAGACGAATTGATTATGCATAATTACTTCCCCCTCCTTGAAACCTGTTCATTTTAGGTTCAAGATTGTAGGGTTTTAATAGATGTATTACTCCAGATCAGAGATTGATGAGGAACCGAATGGCAAACCAAGCGTATCAAATGGCTTTAGTCACACAAGATAGTTTAGATAGCTATATCCGCTCAGCGAACAGCTACCCTATGCTGACTCCTGAAGAGGAACGTGGACTTGCAGAGCGATTACATTACAAAGGTGAGATCGACGCTGCGAAAGGCTTGATCCTTTCCCACCTAAGATTCGTGGTGCACGTTGCAAGAGGCTACTCTGGCTACGGGCTACCAATGGCTGATCTCGTCCAAGAAGGTAACATCGGCTTGATGAAGGCTGTTAAGCGCTTCAATCCAGAAGTTGGTGTTCGTCTCGTCTCGTTTGCTGTTCACTGGATCAAAGCTGAAATCCATGAATACGTTCTACGTAACTGGCGTATCGTTAAAATTGCGACCACTAAGGCACAGCGTAAACTGTTCTTTAACCTTCGTAAGTCTAAAAAGCGTTTGGGTTGGTTCAATAACGGTGAAGTTGAGACGGTTGCTCGTGAACTGGGTGTTGAGCCTTCAGAAGTTCGTGAGATGGAATCTCGCTTAGCAGCACAAGATGCGACGTTTGAAGCGCCTATGGACGATGACGATGGCGGTTCTGCTTACACTGCTCCAGTTTACTACCTAGAAGACAAGGCGTCAGACGTTGCTGAGACGGTTGAAGCGGCTAACTGGGAGTCACACACCAATAATCGCCTAGGGCTAGCACTAGCAAGCTTAGACGAGCGTAGCCAACACATTGTTCGCTCACGTTGGTTAGACGACAACAAGGCAACCCTGCAAGACTTAGCGGATACCTACAGTATCTCAGCTGAGCGTGTTCGCCAGTTAGAAAAGAATGCGATGAAGAAATTGAAACAAGCCGTTGGTGATTTCTAATAGCATCTAGTTTCTATTAGCTTCTACTTTCTAGTAGAGCTAACAAATAGCTGAATTTTGAAAAGGCCGAGATCGAGAGATCTCGGCCTTTTTGTTGTGCGCCGAGCATGGCGTTGATCTAGGAGGTGAAAGTCCTCTACGGG